>CABTZC010000006.1 GCA_902489185.1 uncultured Brevibacterium sp.
GAAAACGGAAAACCGTATCGCACGGACTGCTCCGGTTTCGTCTCGATGGCGTGGGGCGAAGACCAAAGCTACAGCACAGTGACACTGCCAACAGTTTCCCACCCAATACCAAAGGAAGACCTACAACCCGGAGACATTCTGTTGAAAGGTGGACCAGGAACAGCAGGAGACAACGGCCACGTTATTATTTTCAACGGGTGGACCGATGACTCACATACGTCGTATTACGGAATTGAAGAGGCCGGTGGCGTAGGTGCTACAGCACGCGTCGTCTCTTATCCCTATGACGGTGACAGTTCATATGTCCCATACCGAAAAAACGGACTGTAGTCCCCCTTCGTACTCCTTCAAATCTTTCCCTTCTACTTCATAACTCATAATCCCCCACCCACGAGTACTCAAGGATCCCCGCCATGAGCACGCTATTTTTGCGCTTAAAAAAGCTGGCCCAAAAGGGCCAAGGAAGCATTGAATACATCGGCATCGCAGTCATTGCGGCCATTGTTATAGCCGGTATCATCGCAACGCCTATCGGCCCCATGATGAGCAACGGCTTGGGCCGTATCATCTGTCCTATTTTTCATGAGAGCCCGTTCAAGGCATCTGCCACAGTTAACTCTGAGCAGGTCCCCGCGCTGGCTGCAACTATTACGACTCCCACACAACAGGGTGCCGTTGAACTTCTTGCTAATGACTGTCCGCTTCTGTCCGAAGATGGCAAATCCAAAGCAGAAGCCAAGAGCGCAAAAGACAAGAACTCTGACTCCAAGAAGTCTGACAAGAACTCCGGCACGAGCAAAGACTCAGGAAAGTCGAGTGGCTCCAAGGGGGACTCTAAGAAGGACAGCACGGACAGTTCCAAGTCCGGCAAGAACGACGGCCCAGTTAAGGGTGAGCCAATTGATGTAAGCCCTCAAGGCTTTAACGGCCCCTTTGTCAAAGGCAAAGACGGTTATGTGTATGACAGTGACGGAAACCGTGTCCCCTACTCGAATAAGAAGAGGCGTCCAGAGTACGGCGAGGGACAAGTTGAGAAAGTCTGGAAGCAGTCGCGTGACCAGCAGCTGAAAGACATTAAGAACGGTGACTTGGAAGTCGACCAGAACGGTTTTGTTCCAACCAAACTTGGAAAAGACGAAATCTACGTCATCGATGTTGACGGTAACTGGCGCTCAGTCAAGTGGAAACCCGGCCAAAATCGTGGCGGAAAATGGGACATGGGCCACCGAGAAGGCCACGAGTACCGCAAGACATACAAAGACTACATGTCCGGGAAGATCAGCAAGGAAGAATTCCTGAAGACGTACCAGGATCCCAAGAATTACAAGGTCGAAGACCCTAAACGTAACCAGTCACACGTCGACGAAGACAAATCAGACCAATAGCACGGAACACAAAACGTGGGGGCGCACACCATGTGCGCCCCCACGTTTTTAAGATGCGCAAGTCCTTAAGTGCTTAATAACCTTTTGCCTTCAAGAATTCGCCAAGAACGTCGAGCTTTCCAGGACGGCCGTCGACATTCATCCGCAGCCATTTTCCAATGGTGTTGACCGGGTTATTCTCATTTGCTGGAAGTTCCAGGTCCAATGCTTCTGCGCCGAACAACGCTTCGTACACAGGGCGACGTTTTTCATCATCGTCAGTACGGATCACAATCGCCAACCGCAACGGCAATGATCCCCGACTTTCACGGAAATTCACGTCAGCGCCACCATCGACCAGGCGCTTGACCAACTCACCGTCGCGCTCGCCCAAGTGGCTGTGTCCACCCAAAAGTAATGTCAGCGCGCTTTGGCCCTCTTCTACCGCACACGGGTCAGCACCTTTGTCCAGCATGTCACTGCTGATTCGAAAGCGCGCCTCTGGGTCATCGTTGGTCAGCCCCGCCATGAGCATGTCGGTCACATCGTTATTTTCAGCGTCAAAGACTTCGCAAAATTCTTCGTATGAACCGTTCTGGGCAACATACAACGGGCTCGCCATTGTGACTCCTTAGGGATATAGGGGGTATGCATTCTCAACTATAGGGGGCGCCCGCGCTTACTGCTGCCACTAGCCATGGCCGGTTGATAGACTTCACATGAACCGTGGCGGGTTTCCCGCCTCTCACCTGCATCCAAGGAGCACCATGGGACGTGTAGTCGTCGAGGTCATGCCAAAACCTGAAATTCTTGACCCCCAGGGCAAGGCAATTTCACAGAGCCTGGAACGTTCAGGGGTGAGCGGTTTCGATGTCCGTCAGGGTAAGCGCTTCGAACTCACCATCCATGAAGAGATCACCCCACAGGTTCTGGAGCAGGTTAAGCAGGTCGCTCGAGACCTCCTTTCCAACCCAGTCATCGAAGACGTGGTAGGCGTTCACGAAGTCACCGGTGATGCCCAGTGACCACCGATCAGCTCATTGGCGCGCCGGTCTCAACGACCTCGGCACCTGAAGCCCAGGGCCTTCGCGTGGGCGTGGTGACGTTCCCAGGGTCCCTTGACGACCGTGACGCCGCCCGCGCTATCACGCTTTCCGGTCCCGAGGTCGTCCCACTCTGGCACGCCGACACCACCTTGGCATCGGTCGACGCGGTAGTCCTGCCAGGCGGGTTTTCCTACGGCGACTATCTGCGTTGCGGGGCAATCGCTGCGCGTTCGCCCATCATGGGAGCGATCGTCGACGCGGCTAAAGGCGGCCTGCCAGTTCTGGGTATTTGCAACGGGTTCCAAATCTTGTGCGAATCGGGTCTACTTCCCGGCGCGCTGGTGCGCAACGACCACCAGCAATTCATTTGCCGTGACCAGAAACTGCGGGTAGAAAACGCGAACACCGCGTGGACCACCTCCTACGAGCAGGGCCAGGTCATCACTGTTCCACTCAAGAACGGTGAGGGAAGCTACCAAGCTGACCAGCACACGCTTGACGAACTTGAAGCTGAAGGCCGGGTTGTTTTCCGCTACGAGGGCTACAACCCCAACGGTTCCCAGCGCGACATCGCCGGCATCACCAACACTCAAGGTAATGTCGTTGGCCTCATGCCGCACCCTGAACACGCTGTTGAGGCTGGGTTCGGCTCCGCCATTGGGAGCGACATGGGCGCTGGTGTCGACGGCCAGGGGTTCTTCACCTCGGTCATTGCACACCTGACCCGGGCGTAAACCCGCGTACCGCACGCAAGCGTAAGCCAGGTGCCCAGCACTGTCACAAACCCACATTCTTCCCCCGAGCGTCAACCAGGAAGGACACCATGAAAGAAAGTCCAGCACTCACCGACCTTGTTGTCTCAGGCGTGTTCATCTCAACGGAAGCTCAGTGGGTTTTTGAACGCACCACCGCCAACTCCGAATACGACTGGAATGTGGACTTTTCCGACGCTCCTCTCATCGAGCTGTCTGGTGAGCATGGGTTCACCGGTCGCCCCCACATGATCGGGTCCACCGACTCCAACTACGGCTCCTTCAGATGGGGCTGGTCGCCAGATAACGATTGGAAAGAACCCGCGATCGCGCTTTCCCGCAAGGTGCGCGAATACGGTGCTGAACACCAGATCCCAGAGTTCACCGACCCCGAATTCGACACACACGACGACCAAGCCCTGCGCATGGTCATCGCTGCAAAGGTCATCACCGGCCACCTGTTCCACGTCCCACTTCCCGTGGGACCGGCGACCGCGTGGCTCATTGTGGATGCCCCGCAGCTGCAGTTGGGTGAGCCTGAAATCCGGCCGGTTGTGAAGGCTTTGGCCGCTGGCTTGTCTGTCACCGACATCCCCAACCACCGCACGGCCATCCAAGAGTACGGACGTCTGCGTGGCTTCCACGTCGTTGAGAACGGCGACGGCTTGCGCATGCTGCTAAAAGACGGTTCAGCCGACCTCACGTTCGACTCTCTCAACCGTCTCACCAACTGTCAGGTGACCCAGCCGCTCAGTGACGAGGCTGCGGAGCAGCTCAGTGCCGCTGGGGTCGCTGAACCTCAGTTGGTGCGCGTTGAGGTTGAGGACGCACCGCCGGTTGAGCAGTCGCAGGCACCCACCGCCGAGGTGGTTCCCCAGCCAGAGCCGAGCGTCACCTCGGGCGCGGAAGACTCCGCCGAACGGGTGCTCCCGCAGACGGCTGCCGTGGAAGAAGAAACCGTTGCGGACGTGCCCGTCCAGGAACCCGCCGCCGAGGTCGTCGAAGGGCCAGTCGCATCTGTGCCAGCAGAGCCAGAACCTGTTGCACCGCGTGAAGCTGAACCCACGCCACAACCAGCGGTTAAAGAAGAGCCTGCGCCGCAGCCTGCACCTGAAGCAGAGAAGCCGAAGAAGAAAAAGAAGGGCTTCTTTGGCCGCTTGTTCGGGCGTTAGTTCTAGCCCAACTTTTCGACGAACCACACGCGGCTTGTGTCGTGTGGCAGGTACTTCACGGGGTGAACTTGGCCTTCTGCGAATTCGTTTTGGTTCCACGCCGCAAAGTCGATGAGCGCTTCGGCATATGACTGGAACGTGGAACCGTCGGGCGTTCTCACGACAACGGTGAACGTGCACAGTCGTCGTGTGCCCCGCGCAATGGTTCCGCCGAAGGTCTGATACACCGTGAGTCTGCGTTCAACGATTGTGGCCATGCCTTGAGGGGCAGTCAGGAGTTGTTGGCGCAACTGTGGATCCGGTTTGCCTCGCCGGTTCGCTGTGCGCACCGTGACGATGCCCCAGATGATCGCCGGTGTCAGCACAACAGCGCATATGAGAAGCACAATCATCGCGGTCTTCATGATCGTCTCCATTGCAGAACCGGACCGCTCACCAGACCAGTTGCCTCAGTTTGGTTACTGGGTGGCCGAGGTGGCTAGGTCCGCCTGCTCGCATGAATCGCAGTACGGGTGTTCGTTGCGTTCCGTGCAGTCTTCGCACCGAAGGAACTGCTTGCGGCAGCTTAAGTTTGCGCAGTTCACGAAGATGGGCGTGTGGGTGCCACAGGAAACGCATGTGCCCAACGACTCAGCCCCGTCACCAAACTCCATGTGCATACGCTTGTCGAACACATACAGCGAGCCGTCCCACAGGCCGGAGTTGCCGTAGGTCTCGCCGTAGCGCACGATTCCGCCTTCGAGCTGGTACACCTCTTCAAAGCCACGGTTCTTCATGAGAACGCTGAGCACTTCGCAGCGGATTCCGCCGGTGCAGTACGTGACAACTGGCTTGTTTTTGAGGTCGTCGTATTTGCCGGATTCGATTTCGGCGATGAAGTCACGCGTCGTTTCTGTGTCTGGCACAATCGCATTTTTGAACTTCCCGATCTGTGCTTCCATCGCGTTGCGCCCGTCGAAGAACACCACGTCGTCGCCGCGTTCTTCGACAAGTTTGTGAAGCTCACCGGGTTTGAGGTGCACTCCCCCACCTTCGACACCTTTGTCGGTGACCTTGATTTCTTCCGGCCGGGTGAACGTGACCAGTTCGGGGCGCACCTTTACTGACAGACGGGGGAAGTCGTCACCCTGGCCGTTCGACCATTTGATGTCTGCCTTTTTAAATGGCGCGTAGCTCTTGGTGGTCCGCACGTACCGCTTAACGTCGTCGATGTCTCCACCCAGTGTCGCGTTGATGCCGTCTGGTGAAATGATCACGCGACCTTTGAGGTTGCAGTTTTCAGCCAGGGCAAGTTGCCACAGTTTGACCGCTTCGGGGTCGGCTAGCGGAGTAAAAACATAAAACAGAACAATCTTCGTGACGGACATGCCACCAATTTTATCGCCTATGGATGAAACAATACGCACGGCTAAGGCAACTGGGAGACATTCCGAGTTGCACCCTTAGCACGTAGCATAGAAAACGATCCCCATACTTCCACCCCACTTAGGAACCCGATTCAAATGAGAACTCTCGTATTTAAGCTCATAGGCTTATCCACGCTCATCGCATTGCTGAGTTCATGCGGGATTGGTGGTTCCAGCGACACTGATGAACCCGACAACTCAAATGAACAGCGGGTATCTGAGGGACGTATTTCAGTAGTCATCCCCAAACAGTGGTCTAAGAATCCGGATTTCAAACCCACGCTCACTGGGTTCACCGGATCGTGGGCTAACTCACTCGAAGAACCAACCGACATTGTTCGGATGAGCTCCGATCACGGAAAGGGCCCAACTGCTGAAGCAACAATGGGATACTTCGAAACCAATGCGCAGTTTCGGTCGACGTATGGGCGCGAATTCAAACTAGGCGAATCCAAAGATCTTGAAATCGAGAACGCTACTCAAGCGAAGCTCTCCACCTGGACAACTAACGAAAAAACGGGCCGTACTTTACGTGGCGCGTGGGTGTTCGTTTCGACCGAGGGCGATAGCGCGGTGGCTGGCGTCGAAATTATGGCGCTGGAGCTATCGGATGAGGATATGAACGCTATTATTGACTCGATCCAGTTTGACCCAACGAAATGACCATGGACTCATACTTCAAGCGCACCGGCGCGCACCAATACACGGCCACCCAGCTCACCTCGGGTGCGTGGAATGTCGAAGAACAACACATCTCCCCCACCCTGGGGCTTGCCACCCACATCATCGAAACCGACCTTCACGCCCGGCGTGATGACCCCATGGTGATCGGCAACCTCAAATTCGACATCCTGGGCGTCGTGCCTATTGGCCCATACGACGTCGACGTCCGCGTAATCCGCCCCGGACGCACAATCGAACTCGTCGAAGCCACCCTGAATCACGGCGAGCGCACCACCGTGATCGCCCGCGCCTGGCTCATGAAACCAGGCGACTCCTCCTCCGTAGCCGGGACAGCGCTCAGCCAGCTACCACCTCGGGAACATATGGAACCCTACGCCCCGCACATTGACTGGCAGGGCGACTATCTCAAAACTTACGAAGGTTTCCGCACCCAGCAAGAGCCCGGCCGGGCACAGGTGTGGCAGCGCACCCACGCCGACCTCGTAGACGAGCCATACAGTGCCCTCGCCCGCTCAGCCGGGATGCTCGACGTCGCCAACGGGCTGTCCGTACGCCAAGACCCAGCCAAGGTCGCATTCCCCAACGTGGACCTCGACATCCACTACTTCCGCGTCCCGGACTTCGCCCACCAACCTGGGCAGCCTTCAGATTGGCAAGGCTACGACGTGACCGTGAGCTTTGGCGACGGCGCGCTGGGCCTCACCCACACGTGGGTCCACGACCAACACGGCGCGTTCGCCGCCGTTACGCAGTGCCTGACCGTCCGGCCGTAGCCCCCTTACCCAACCACACCCGCAACGGCCTCGGCCGCGGTCCCTCATAACGCCCCTCACCTCCTGCAACAGGTAGACTTCGCAGTAAGACGTATGGACGTGCCTTCAGAAAGGGATCCCTATGGCCAACGCTGCCGACAAGCGTGTGAAAGAAACAGTTGAGTACGCCGCTGCACACCCCGAGGTCGAGCAACCATACGCGGAACTTGGACTGAAAGAAAACGAGTACGAAGAGATCAAGAAGATCCTGGGCCGCCGCCCCACTAGCGCGGAACTGGCCATGTATTCGGTCATGTGGTCGGAGCACTGCTCGTACAAGTCCTCCAAGGTGCACCTGCGCAAGTTTGGCGAGCAGGTCACTGACGAAATGAAGAAGAACCTACTCGTGGGCATGGGTGAAAATGCTGGTGTTGTGGACATCGGTGAAGACTGGGCTGTGACGTTCAAGGTCGAATCGCACAACCACCCGTCCTACGTTGAGCCATACCAGGGTGCCGCCACGGGTGTGGGCGGTATCGTGCGCGACATCATCTCCATGGGCGCCCGCCCCGTTGCCGTCATGGACCAGTTGCGTTTTGGCCAGATCGACCACCCAGACACGGCACGCATGGTTCACGGCGTAGTCAGCGGAATCGGCGGTTACGGCAACTGCTTGGGCCTGCCCAACATTGGTGGCGAAACCATTTTCGACCCGATCTACCAGGGAAACCCCCTGGTCAACGCGCTGGCCGTGGGTGTCATGAAGCACGAAGACATCCGCCTGGCCAACGCTTCGGGTAAAGGCAACAAAGTTGTGCTGTTTGGTGCCCGCACGGGTGGCGACGGAATCGGTGGCGCTTCGATCCTAGCGTCTGAGTCCTTTGACGACACCAAACCGTCCAAGCGACCTGCCGTCCAGGTGGGTGACCCTTTCGCTGAAAAGGTCCTCATCGAGTGCTGCCTGGAACTGTTCCAGGCCCAGGTAGTCGAAGGTATCCAGGACCTTGGCGCGGCCGGTATTTCCTGTGCCACGTCAGAGCTCGCATCCAACGGTGACGGTGGAATGCACATTGCCCTGGACGACGTTCTGTTGCGCGACCCCACGCTCACCCCTGAAGAAATCCTCATGAGCGAATCGCAGGAACGCATGATGGCGGTTGTCACGCCTGAAAACCTGCAGCGCTTCGAAGAAATCGCGCAGAAGTGGGAAGTCGAGTATTCGATCCTGGGTGAGGTCACGGACACTGGCCGTTTGGTGATCGAATGGCACGGCGACGTGATCGTGGATGTGCCGCCCCGCTCTGTCGCTCACGACGGGCCGGTGTATGAGCGTCCGTATCACGAGCCTTCATGGACCGCCGAGGTGCGCGCCAACACCGTACGTTCCGCCGGCTTGTCGTACCCAACAGGTGGCTCCGAACTGGGCAACACGGTCATCGAGATGGCCAAGTCGCCTAACCTGTCCAGCCGCGACTGGATCACCAAGCAGTACGACAAGTACGTGCAAGGGAACACGGCCATGGCCTTCCCTGACGACGCTGGCGTGATCCGCGTGAACGAAGAAACCGGTTTGGGTATCGCCCTGGCAACGGATGCCAACGGCCGGTACTGCTTCCTTGACCCCGCCCGAGGTGCCGCCCTGGCGCTCGCGGAAGCTCACCGTAACGTGTCGACGGCAGGCGCCCAGCCTCTAGCCGTGACTGACTGCCTGAACTTTGGGTCACCTGAGGACCCTGAAATCATGTGGCAGTTTGTGCAAGCCGTCGATGGGCTTGCAGCCGCGTGTAAAGACCTGGAAATCCCCGTCACCGGCGGTAACGTCAGCTTGTACAACCAGACTGGCGCGGTAGCGATCCACCCAACGCCCGTTGTGGGTGTTTTGGGTGTGTTCGACGATGTTTCACGACGCACACCGTCTGGGTTCCGCGAAGCTGGCCAGACCATCTACTTGCTGGGTACTACATATGACGAACTCGACGGTTCCGCGTGGGCCGATGTCATGCACAACCACTTGGGTGGTGTCCCACCGGAGTACCGCCCGGAGCAAGAGAAGGAACTGGCTCAGATTCTCATCAACGCTTCACGCGACGGCATGATCGACACCGCTCATGACCTGTCTGAAGGTGGCCTGTCGCAGGCGCTTGTGGAAGCCTGTGTGCGCTTTGGCATGGGGGCTCGCGTGTGGCTTGACGAAGTGTGTGAACGCGACGGAATCGACCTGTTCACCGCGCTTTTCTCCGAGTCGACAGCACGCGCGATCGTGGCAGTTCCACGCTCCGAAGAGGTCCGTTTCAAGGACATGTGCACGGCACGCGGTTTCGCATTCGCACGTATCGGGATGACCGACGCAGGCCCGTCCGACTCAGCTTCGCTGGAGCTGGTTGACCACTTCTCCTTGCCGCTGGATGAACTGGCCAGCGCGCACGGCGGAACATTGCCACGCCTGTTCGACTAGAAGAAAGTTAGCACGCCCTGCGGCTACCACCCGATCCTGTCGGACGTGGAGAATCCTGACCCACCGTCTGTGTTGGGCGCTCCAGCTGTCATGTAGCGCCCAACCAGAACAACACCGGTAAAGACCACGATTTTTACCAAGGCCGGTACTACGACGCTCGCAGCTAAAGCGCCTGATGACGCTTGAAGAGCAGCCGCTGCGCCGCTTACTCCGAAGCTCACCACTGCAGACAACACGGTGTTGACGATCGTTGCAACAAGCGCCACGGCGAACATCCACGGCGCGTGTGATGCTGCAACTATCCACGCGCTGAGCAGAAGAAAGAACCTCGCTGCTGAAAGAACGTGTGAAAACGCCACCACGAGCATGATGTTGCCACTCGTTGAAGCGGTGTTGAGCAGAAGGACTGTTATCGGCCAACTCGCCACCGACACAACGAATAGCACGGCCGCAACTGCTTGTCGCGCGGGCTTGCCCCATGCCAGCAGTATCAGCGCCGCCACGCCCAAGACGAGTGACACCAGGATGCTCGCAATTCCAGCGGGATGGAGCCCCTCACCAACGTCTTGGTGCGGCACGACACCAAATGCCGCAAGCACGCCGGACGCCGTCTCAACGATGAAGCTTGCGACAAAAAGGACGTACGGAACTACGAAACGTACAGGCGCGCGCATTACCTCACGTCTTCAGCGCCCGCGAGCCCCAACGTGTCCAGGACCCACGCATACTCAAACGCCCGGTCTTTCCACGTGCTGTACCGGCCAGAGGCTCCACCGTGGCCTGCCACCATTTCGGTCTTCATAATGACGTCCGCCCCAACCTCACGCAGGCGCGCCACCCACTTGGCTGGTTCTACATAAAGCACGCGCGTGTCGTTCAGGCTGGTGATGGCCAGGATCTTGGGGTACGGGTGCTCCCCCACGTTTTCGTATGGAGCGTACGACTTCATGTACGCGTACACCTCGGGGTCGTGCAACGGGTCGCCCCACTCTTCCCACTCGATCACCGTCAACGGCAGTTCCGGCATCAGAATTGACGTGAGCGGGTCAACGAACGGCACCAGCGCACAGATCCCGGCGTACTGGTCCGGAGCTTCATTCGCAATGACACCCATGAGCAGCCCTCCGGCCGAGCCACCCAGCGCCACGGTTGTTTCCGGCGCGCTCACACCTGTTGCGTGCAAATGTTTGGTTGCCGCGATGAAGTCGCTAAACGTGTTTTTCTTAGCAAGCATCTTGCCGTTGTCGTACCAGTGGCGGCCCATTTCGCCGCCACCGCGCACGTGCGCAACAGCCCACACCACGCCGCGTTCCATCACGCTGAGGCGGCTGACAAAGAAGTTGGGGTCGGCAGATATTTCGTAGCTTCCGTAACCGTAGATCACCATGGGGGCCGAGGCCGTCCCCACCCCGTCCGTCCCCGGGGCCCACCCTGTGGGCACCTTCAGCGCATTCCACGCGAGAGACACCGGGATCTTTTCACCGTCTTCGGCCGTCGCCCACACGAGTGCCTGGCGGTACTGACTGAAGTCGATTCCACCCAGAACTTCCTGCTGTTTCAGAACGGTTTTCTCACCTGTCCGGGTGTCCAGCTGGAAAAGGGTGGGTGGAGTGATGAACGATTCGTAGCTCAAGCGCAAGGTCGGCTGCGCGAATTCGGGATTGGCCCCGGTTTCCATGGTGCCAATGGGTTCGTCCGCTTTGACTTCTTTCAGCGGACCTACGCCAGGGATGGGGCCCTGCCCGGTATCTGCCGCAGCCTCTGCCACCTCGGCGAGTTCCATGACCCCCACCCGTGCGAACCCGCCGGACCTGTACGTCACCGCCAAGAAGTCTTCGAACGCCTCCACGTGTTCGACCCGCATGCCGTCCGTGGGCGGGATGAGGGGTTCCGAGGCGGCAAGCACCGTCTGCGTGTCAGATGCGTTCAGGTCCACCGGCACCACGATGGCTTCCGAGTCCGAGGTGTTGCGGTCGTGCACAATGACGAACCGGTCCTTGCCTGCGATCACCGCGTGGTCGACCGTGTAGGACACGCCGTCTTCGCGGTCCCACACGGGGCGTGGCTGGGCCTGCAGGTTGGACACGGGGATCATCCACGCACTGGATGTGAGTTTCGAACCGGCCACGATTAGCAGGTATTCGTGCGACCGGGTGAAACCTGCGCCTACGAAGAAGCGTTCGTCGGGTTCGTGGAAGATCTTCTGTGGCTCAGTCTCAGCACCAATCTCGTAGCGCCACACGGTGTCGGGCCGCCACGCTTCGTCGACCGTGGTGTAGAAGATGTAGTTTCCGGTGGGGTCGATGAACGCGCCCGCGAACGTGTTCTCAATCGTGTCGTCGAGGTCTTCACCGGTGTGTACGTCGCGGACCTTTACGGTGTAGCGTTCATCTCCGCTGTAGTCGGCAGACCACACCAAAAGTTTGCCCGCTTCGTCCAGGCTGAATGAGCCCAGGGAGAAGAATTCGTGGCCGTCAGCCTCAGCGTTGAGGTCCAAAATGACTTCTTCGTTTTCGCCCGGTTCGTCATCAACCCGAGGTGGCACCCACGCGTCCGGGTGGTCCAGTGGCAGGGCGGGTACCCGGCTCATGACTGGGTAGTCTTTGCCTTCAAATGTGCGGGTGAGCATCCAGAAGTTGCCCCGGCGCACCGGCACCGACATGTCGGATTCCTTGGTGCGCGTTTTGATTTCGTTAAAGATGTCGTCGCGCAGGCCGTCCAGGTGCGCTGTCCGTGCTTGGGTGTACGCGTTTTCGGCCTCGATGTGGGCAATGACGTCTGGGTTGTCTTTGTCGCGCATCCATTCGTATGAGTCAACGAATGTGTCGCCGTGGTGGGTGCGTTCAGAGGGGACTTTTTTCGCTACGGGCGGTGTCATTTCTGAGGTCATGGCACCACACTACCTGTGGCACCGTCTCTGTGAAGTGAAACACGGTCTTAACGGTGCCCGCGTTTAGCGATGACCGGGTTTGAGCGCGACCCACAGACCCTCAACCGTGGTACACACGGTGTTGTCCCACACGAGTTCGCCGCGCACATAGATTTTGCGGCCGTCCACTTTTTCGATCCACCCGCGCATGGTGAGGTCCACGTCGACAGGTGTTGGTGCACGGAATTCGGTTTTGATGTATGCGGTCCGGCAATAGGGCTGGTCACTGGCCATAATCATGTAGCCCAGACCTTCGTCGAATGCGAGGGCTTGCGCACCTCCATGGACCACCCGGTTCGCCCCCAGGTAGAAGGCGCCAAACCTCAGGTGAACACTAAAAACACCGTCGTCATCCTTGTGCGGTTGGGTGAACTTGGGCAACAGCGCCTGGCCACGCTGTTTGTCCGACCGGCTCACACGCCACAAGCGGTGCAGTTCGTCAGTCTCGTATTGTTCTACACTCTGGTTGATGGCGCGCAGGTGTTCGGTGATTTGGCGAATCTCATCCACGGGCGGAGTCGCACGCGCAATGAGGTCTTGCGCGCGCACCAACTCATGGATCATGTCTGACCACGCTGCCACTTGTTCAGGATCGCGTTTGACCTTTTTCAGCGCTTCAAGTGCTTCAAACGCGTCCATTTCAGACAGTGCCATCGTGTTCCCTTCACAGTCACGCCAGTGTGGAGCCACCGGCAAACACCCTCATGTGGGGTGAGTCACACCGGTGGCAGTACAGCGATCCTAGTCGAGAAGTTCGTGTCGAACGATCGATTGTTCGCGATCCGGACCCACACCAATGACGCTCATGCGGCAACCGGACATCTTTTCCAGGGCGAGCACGTAGTTCTGCGCATTTTCTGGCAGATCCTCAAACTTACGCACACCCGAAATGTCTTCTTTCCATCCCGGGAAGGTTTCAAAAATGGGCTTCGCATGGTGGAAGTCGGACTGGTTGTCAGGCATTTCGTCAAAGCGTTCGCCGTCCACGTCGTAGGCCACGCACACTGGGATTTCGTCCAGCCCGTCGAGCACGTCCAGTTTGGTGAGTACGTAGTCGGTGAATCCGTTGACGCGTGCTGAGTAACGGGCAATGACGGCGTCGTACCACCCACACCGCCGAGGTCGTCCCGTGTTGACGCCGAACTCGCCTCCCGTTTTTTGGAGGTAGATTCCCATGTCGTCAAAAAGTTCCGTGGGGAACGGCCCGGCACCCACGCGGGTGGTGTATGCCTTCACAATTCCGATCACGCGAGAGATGCGGGTGGGTCCTACGCCAGCACCCACGACGGCGCCTCCGGCGCTGGGGTTGGATGATGTGACGAACGGGTAGGTTCCGTGGTCGACGTCGAGCATGGTGGCTTGGCCACCTTCCATGACGACGACTTTGCCTTCGTCAAGTGCTTCGTTGAGCAATAGCGACGTGTCACATACATAGGGGCGCAGGCGTTCTGCGTATTCCAGGAAGTATTCGACGGTTTCTTCTACTTCGACTGCTCGGCGGTTGTACACCTTGACCAGCAGTTCGTTTTTCTGGTCCAGTGCCCCTTCGATCTTTTGGCGCAAAATCGATTCGTCGAAAATGTCTTGGACGCGAATGCCTAAGCGCGCCACTTTGTCTGAATACGTGGGGCCGATTCCGCGCCCGGTGGTACCAATCGCGCGCTTGCCCAAGAAACGTTCGGTGACCCGGTCAAGCACCTGGTGGTAGGGCGCTACCAGGTGGGCGTTGGACGAAATTTTCAGCTTCGACGTGTCTGCTCCACGGCTTTCGAGCATGTCGATTTCTTGGAAGAGTGCTTCCAAGTTCACGACCACACCGTTACCAATCACGGGCACCACATTGGGCGAGAGGATACCGGCGGGCAGGAGCTTGAGTTCGTACTTTTCGCCCCCGACAACCACCGTGTGGCCCGCGTTGTTTCCTCCGTTTGGTTTCACCACGTAGTCAACGCGGGTTCCCAGAATATCTGTGGTCTTTCCTTTACCTTCGTCGCCCCATTGAGCGCCTACGACCACGAGTGCTGGCATGAGTGTTCCTCCACACGAGAAAATACGTCCGGGTTAAGTGTATCGGCCCGGGTGAAAACCTAGTTTCCGGCCTCGATCTGGGACAGGGCTTCAGGGTCTGATTCGCGCAGGAACTTCTCTACACGCTGTGCTTCTTCAGCCTCGCCGATCCCAGCGGCTGCACGGCCCAGCGCATAGAGCGAGCGCAAGAATCCGCGGTTGGTTTCGTGGCTCCACGGGATGGGGCCTGCACCCCTCCACCCGGCTGCCCGGAGGGCGTCGAGTCCGCGGTGGTAGCCCACGCGAGCATACGCATACGAGTCCACCAGACGACCTTCGTCAAACGCTTCATTGGCGAGGAGCGCCCACGCAAGGCAGCTCGCGGGGTGGTCTTTAGCAATGTCTAAGGGTTCATGCCCGGCTTCGACCAGCCTCGCCACCTCCACGTCTGGGTGATCTTCTGGCAGGAAGGTGGGCTGTGGGCCCAGTTGTTGTGCGTCTAGGTTGCCAATGCGTACAGGTTTTCCGATGGGCTGGTTCATTGTGCCTCCTCAGTCGGTTTTGACCGACGACGGTTGGATACTGAATGGGTTGCCAGAAAATGCGCCGTAGAAACCTTTCGAGGCCAGTTCAGACAGGTGGTTGGGGTCTTTCACTCCGTGCGCCCAGACCTTGAGGCCCGCATCCGCATACGGCTTTGGGTCTGTGTCAGCACTGATGTCCACCATGTCTACGCCTGCTTGTGCGAGTTCTTCGGGAGAACCCTTCGGGTCGGGCACGAGTGATGCGATGTTCTCATCGTGTGCCACTTTAAGGACTCCGGAGTTGTGCGAACGGAAGATCACGGATTCGACTTGTGAGTGCTTCTTGACCAGTTCAGCTACGTCGCGGGCATCGTTTTCTGCCGCAATGGTAAAAACAAAAACCGTCGATTTTCCGTACTCTTTCAGTGCCGTTTCAACGGTGAGCGGGGAGCTGGGTTTCCCCTTTTCACTGGGCGGAGTGATCTGCGTGTTCAGAAACTCTTCTGATGAGACTTCATTGATGGGCTTCTTCAAGCCCATGCGTTCAGTCAGAAGCGCATCACTGCCAGCGACCAGAACGCCGTCGGATGTTCGAGCCACAGGAAGTTCTGGCAAGTATCCGAACTTTGCCATTTCTCCCACTGCAAATTCCGAGGTGGGCGGGTAGAGATCTCCCCCGGCGGCATATCCGCCTACCACTGGGGATCTGAGCATGTCCACCGTGAGCTGTGGGACGGGTTTGAGCCAGTTGAAAATCACAACGGCGAGAACTGCAACAACAACAATTGCACCGGCAATGAGCGGCGCGATTGTTCGTCGTTCAGATTTGCTTTCAGGTGAGCTTGGCACACTGATCCTTTCTCTGCTCTACCCATGGTATTGGGTGGCACACTGAAGCCAAACACCCTACCGGCTACGGTCAACGTTGTCTTTGTTTGCTCCCGTGACAAGGCCCCGTAAAAATCCCGATCCCCACGCGATGTGCATGGTGGGCAAGACTACTGCGAACCATGCTTTTTCGCGTACACCCGCGTCTTTTTGGCGCAGAGTGTTCGCAACGATTGCGCTTACGTACGCACAACTGGGGATATGCACCAGGGACGTGAACCGGGCCAACCACTTTGGCCAACGCTTGGTGGCCCCAGTCAGTTGCGCGATCGTCTCCAGAACAGCAGCGCTCAACCCAATAACCAGGACGGGTGGCACGAAGTATCGGATGCCGTTCTTGGAGCCGTGACGGCGCACGATTTCAGCCCGCCACACACCTGTTGCGTAAAACTGCTGCGCTAGCTTCTTCCACGTGGTGCGTGGCCAGTATGTGACCTCCATGCGCGGGTTGAACCAGACCCTTCCGCCCGCTTCTCGGATCCGCAGGTTCAGCTCCCAGTCCTGCCCCCTGCGCAGGGTGGAATCAAAGCCACCCAAGGTGTCGAACACCTCGGCCCGGAACGCCCCCAAATACGCGGACTCAGACTCCTGCGCCTCATCCCCCGAATGATATGCGGGACCGCCTAGACCCAAGCGGGACATGTAGGCGCGGGCAACCGCCTTTTGGAAGGCAGTCTTCCCCTGGGCGTGCATGAGTCCCCCACAGTTCGCCGCCCCGGTTGTCCGCAGGGTTTCAACTGCTTCACGCGTATAGGTGGCACTCAACTGCGAGTGCGCATCAACCCGAATGATGACCGGGTACTGAGCTTTTGCCACCGCGAGGTTCAGCCCGGTTGGCGTGTCCCCAGACGGGTTGTCTACCACGGTCAGGCGGGGGTCGCGAATACTGGCGGCGACCTCGGCGGTGTTGTCCGTACACGGCCCCATGGCGACGATCAGCTCTTTGGGCCCCGGGTAGTCCTGATCCAAGACCGCGGCGACGGCCCCACGCAAGCTGTCTTCTTCATTGAGCACGGGCATGATGTACGTGATGCCCGGAGTCTGTTCAAGCGGCGAGAGAGCCTCTGGACTGAGCGCGTGTTTCTGCGATTTCACTAACGTGGCCTCACTTGTGCGATTCGTATTCGCGGATGACCGAATCGGCGTCACCGTCAGCACGCAGATCGCCCTTTTCAATCCAGATGGCGCGGTTGCACGTGTCACGGATCGAACGCATCGAGTGCGAAACGAGGAATACAGTACCGGCGTTTTCACGGATCTCGCGGATCCGGCCTTCTGACTTCTTTCTAAACTGCCGGTCGCCAACGGCCAGCGCTTCGTCCACGATGAGGATTTCGTAGTCTTTTGCGGTCGCAATTGCGAACTTCAAGCGCGCGGTCATACCGGATGAGTACGTGCGCATGGGCATGTCTATGAAGTCGCGGATGCCGGTGAACTCGACGATATCGTCATACTTCTCTTCGATTTCTCCGCGCGTGAGCCCCATGGCCAGCCCACCCAGGATGATGTTTTGCCCGCCGGAGAGGTCCGGAATGAGCGCGGCACCCACACCCAGAAGGTTGGGGCGGCTCTTGGCGTACACAGCACCTCGGGTAGCCGGGATCAGCCCGGTGATGGCACGCATGAGCGTGGATTTACCTGAACCGTTGGACCCAATGACGCCAATGGATTCGTTGGCGTTGGCCACAAAGGACACACCCTTGAGTGCGTGAACGGTTTTAAATTTGCGGTTGCGTTCCAGAAGCCCTTTGGTTCCACCCCTGGTGATGCGTTTACCCGTGGCCAGGGTTTTGAACTCGATATGCAGATCGTCAACGATGACCACCGGGTTGTTAGCCTCGAGCGACCCCGTGTTGTTTTCTGCAAGGACGCTCTTCGGGTTGTTTTCCGGGTTAGTCTTCTCGTCCATAACGCTCCTCCGCCTTCCAGAAGAACCACGTGGCAATTGAGATGACGACTACCGCCCAGATGCTGAACCTCCACCAGTAGTCCCACGGGATGGCGTATTCCTCCAAGATGATTCCGCGGGCCAGTGACAGCACTTCGTACATGGGGTGCCAGTCGAAGATTGCGCTGAGTACGGGGCGTCCTTCGAGGCGTGGTTGCGGGTCAAAGAACACGCCCGAGGTGTAAAAAACCATGCGTGAAATGTAAGGGGTGATCTGGCTTAGGTCCCGAAAGTGGACGGTGAGGCGCGCGAAGATGAAAGCGACACCCTGGTTGAACACCCAGAAAATAGCGACCAGGGGGATCAGCAGGAGCCATGTCACGTGTGGGCGTGCGCCACCAAAGATCGCGATGATGATCATCAGCGCCAACGTGGGGGTGAAGTTGATGAGGTTTTGCAACACCGTGGCGATGGGCAGAACTGCGCGCGGGAATGGCAAGGATTGCACCAGCGACATGTTGTGGATGATGGATTTTCCACCCACGTTCATGGAGGAGTTGAAGAACTCCATGCTGAACACGCCGATCACCAGGTAAGGGACAAAGTTAGCAGGTCGTGACCCAGCCAAAATGAACCCGAACACCAGGCCGTAAATGAGGGCCGAGAAAATGGGGCGCAACAGCACCCACAGCATGCCCAAACGGTTCCTCTGGTTTTCCGAACGGATGCGGTAGAGCGCCAATGAAAATGTGAAATCGCGTCGGCGCCACACTTCCCGGAGGTATTCCCACAGTGACGGCCGCGCCCCGACTCGTTCGAGTCCGTGAGCGGCGGCCAGCTCAGCAGCATTCATTGACGATTAACTTTCATAAGCGAATAACGACAACCCGATTCTAAAGCAACTCCCCAGTCTAACGGCTCGCCCAGGTCCGCATGTCAAAAGACTGATCGACATCACTTCTGTGTGGCAGGTCGTGGCTCGCTAGAACGCGTTTGGCTGCGTTGTGGGCGCCGGGGTTGTTGAGGGTTTCTACGCGAGCAAGCCTGCCATCAGGCGCGAAGAACAGCCACTGGGCTTTGCGAGTTGGGTCGTCCAGGAGTATCGGCTCTCCGGTGGTGGCGCTCAAGTTTTGGCCCGCTGTGAAGATGCGTACCGGCCCTTGGAAGGACCAGTGCCAAGGGACGTCGGTCCAGGCGGTACCTTCAGTAGGGGTCGGCTGGCTTGTACCGCTTTCGTCTGCCGCCTTCTCACCCAACACCGCACCCAGCCATCGTCCCATGGAAGTGGCGGCCGCCTCGGCGGGTTGAGTCCCCTTCATGGGACCTGCCTCGATTCGCGCACAGTCCCCTATTGCGTACACCCCAGGGAGTCCTATGACCTGCAGATCAGGGCCGACCGGGTAGCCGGCGTGGGTGGGTACCGCATTGGCATCTGGGTTGGAGTTTGGCTTGGTCTCTGCAGCGGGCAGTGCCGGTCCGGCCGAGATCGCCCCCACCGCCGCGAACCACAGCGGGTGTAGCGAGGGGTCGGGTTCAGGGGTGTTTGGCACGAACGTGACGTGCTCATGCAATGCCACGACTGCCCGGGCTAGCTGGGCGCTGACTTTGGGGAGGGGCCGGTCGCCACGCAGGTAGACGTGCGGGTGGTGGCCGGCGTCGGAGAGTCCGCGGGCAATCTCCAAGGCGAGGAATCCCGAACCCAGAACCCCCACCGAGGTGCCCTGCGCCAGTGCATGAATGGCCTGGTGGGCGCGGTTGGCCGAGGCGCTGTCATGCACGGTGAGCGCATCAAACGCGGGAGTGCGGGGAACCAGTCCGGTGGCGTAGACGACGGCGTCAGCTGGCAGTTCTCCAGCCGTGGTCACTACGGCGTAGCGAGCGTGGGCTCTGGGATCTACCGGACGCACTTCAGTGACAAGCCCTTGCACACGAACCACGTTCTCGCCCGCCATGTGTGGCACCAGGGACAACTCGTCAGCCGCTAAGGACTTCGACAGTGGCGGGAGCTCAACCGGCTGCTCGAGCGGGTCCACAACTGTGACACTGTGCTCAGCAGGCATGTCGCCGTGAGTTCGAGCAATAGTCTGAACAAATGAGCGGGCGCAGGCTGTACCCGCCGCTCCGCCTCCAAGAATGACGACGCGCATACTTCATGCTTACACCGAGACCCGTTTGACGCACGAATCCCCAGCATTTTCCAAGCAGAATTTGACGCAGATCACACTTTGGAGGTTTTATAGTGACGTCTCGCACATTCTTACTGCTTGCGATGCACGCTTTCTTTTCTTGAACCTGTCCAAGGAGTTTCTATGGATGCGGTCGTTACCGCAATTAACGACGTGGTGTGGTCACCTGCACTCGTCTACTTGTGCCTACTTGCCGGCTTGTACTTCACGGTCCGCTCACGGTTTGTTCAACTTCGCAAGATCGGGGCGATTTTCACGTACATGTTCACCGGCAAGGGCAGCGACTCTGGAGTGTCCAGTTTCCAGGCGCTTGCTATGTCGCTTGCCGGTCGCGTAGGAACGGGAAACATCGCTGGTGTTGCTACCGCCATCGCTTTCGGTGGACCTGGCGCCGTGTTCTGGATGTGGATCGTTGCGTTCTTTGGTGCCTCAACGTCGTTCGTCGAATCGACTCTGGGCCAGATTTATAAGGAACGCGACCGGGACACCGGTGAGTACCGAGGTGGCCCCGCGTTCTACATCGAACGCGCGTACCGTCACACTAAGGCTTCGGGCTTGTTCAGCGTGTACGCGATGGTGTTCGCATTCGTCACTGTGGTGGCGATGAGCTTCCTTCTCCCAGGTGTTCAGGCGAACGGTATTTCTTCGGCAGCTGCGCAGGCGTGGGGTTGGCCTGCGTGGATTCCGGCCATCATCATCACGATCCTTCTGGCCTTCATTATTGTTGGTGGAATTAAGCGCATTGCTACGTTCGCATCCATGGTCGTTCCCTTCATGGCAGTGATCTACATTGTGGGCGCAATTGTGGTTGTGTTCATCAACGCTTCCCAGATTCCTGCTGTCATTACGCTCGTTGTTCAGTCTGCGCTTGGTGTCGATTCCACGTTTGGCGCCATGTTGGGTGTAGCGGTTTCGTGGGGTGTCAAGCGTGGTATTTACTCCAACGAAGCCGGGCAGGGAACCGGTCCTCACGCAGCTGCAGCGGCAGAGGTTTCACACCCTGCCAAGCAGGGTCTGGTACAGGCAGGTTCGGTGTACATCGACACCTTGTTCGTGTGTTCAGCAACCGCGTTCATGATCCTGTCCACGGGAATGTACAACGTGTTCTCTGACGCTGAAGGAACGCAGCTGTTCCACGCGGGTCACGGAAACCTCCCGGTAGACACCGAGGTGGGCCCAGCTTTCGCGCAGAACGGTTTCGACACGGTGATTCCGGGGCTTGGTTCGTCGTTTATCGCGATCTCGCTTGGCTTCTTCGCGTTCACCACGATCGTTGCCTACTACTACATGGCCGAAACGAACCTGGCGTTCTTCCTCCGCAAGGTTGAAAACGTGCGTGTTCGCCAGGTGGGCTTCCGTTTCTTGCAGCTGTTCATTTTGGTGGCCTGTGTTGTGGGTGCCACGAACAGCTCAGGTTCCGCTTGGGCCCTGGGTGACGTGGGTGTGGGCCTCATGGCGTGGCTCAACATTATTGCGGTTCTGATTCTGCAGCAGCCTGCGTTCAAGGTTCTGCGTGACTTTGAGCGTCAGCGAAAGCTTGGTAAGGACCCGGTATTCCGTCCTTCCGAGGCGGGAATCGCCAACGCTGACCTGTGGGAAGAAATCGCGGATAACTGGGAGCGTGGCACGCCCGGAAAGAATCCGGTTGAAGAAGCTCAGCTTCCCGACTCAAAGTAAATAACCTGTGAAGTCTCCGGGGGGAGGGTCCCCCCGGTGGCCCCGCGCTTTTTTTTTTTTGGGGTGTGGGTGTGGGGGGGGGTTTTCCTTTTTTTTTTTTTTGCCCTTCC
>CABTZC010000007.1 GCA_902489185.1 uncultured Brevibacterium sp.
CGCAGGTGCTTGAGCGCGTCCAAGTTATCGCCTTCGATCACCATGGAACCTGTGGGTGGCAGTGCCAGGGTGGGCGCCGCCTCGGCCGAGGTGTCTCCCAACATCCCCACATACCCCACCTGCGCGCTGGGAGGGGTGTGGGCGGCCGCTTCCGCGTCCGCTCGTCCGGTCCAGTCGAGTTCGTAGGTACTCACGCCCCAAAGTCTATTCAGTGCGCTCAGTGCGGAGCGAAAATGGCACACTAGAACCATGGAGCTCAAGCACATTGCAGTTGTTGGCGGCGGAATCATCGGAACGGCAGTTGCGCGTGAACTCACGCGCAAACAACCACAAGCACACATCACTCTGATCGAAAAAGAATCGCAACTGGCGCAGCACCAGTCGGGCCACAATTCGGGCGTGGTCCACATGGGGCTGGACTGCGAACCTGGTAGCACGAACGCCAAGCTGTACCGGCGAGGCGTCGAACTCCTCACCGGGTACACCACCGGCCACGGCCTGCCCTTCAAAGAGTGCGGAAAGCTAGTCGTCGCACAAGACATGGATGAGCTTGAACGCCTGGACGCCATGTTTGAACGCGCGCAAGCCGCCGGCCTGCCCGGTGTGCGTATGCTTGACCGCGCCCAGATGCGCGAAGTCGAGCCCGGCGTACGGGGGATCGCAGCTTTGCACTCGCCCCACACGGCCATCACCGACTACAGCACAATCACTGACGCGTTTGGCCGTGATCTCGAAGCCGCTGGCGGACGCATCATGTACGACTCTGAAGTTAAGCGCGTAGATGTCATGGGTAATGAGGTGCGTGTGCGCCTGGCCTTGCCTGGTGCGCAGGAATCGACCATGACCGCAGACGGCGGCACATATGACCTGGTCATCACGTGTGCCGGATTGCAAGCCGACCGCTTGGCCGAACACAGCGGACTGGACCCGTACCCCAAGGTCGTACCGTTCACCCGCGACTACTTTGAGATCAACGGCGAATCCGCCAAGGCAGTCCGCGGCCTCATCACCGCAGTGCCCGGCACCCCCAACCCGGTCCACCTGACCACGACCACGCGTGGCGCACTCCTGGTGGGCCCGTACGCGTCCTTGTCCCTTGGCCGAGAAGACTATTCGCGCGGGCTGTCCGGCTTCAAGTTGGACGACGTAGCGTCCACGCTGGGCTTTGGTGGATTCTGGAAGTACGCGTCCAAGAATATTCAGAACGCGGCCCGCGAGGCCCGCACCGCGGTTTCGCCTAGTTCTTATTTGGAAAGCGCGCACAAGTATGTGCCCGATTTGAACGTGTCCGCCGCACGCCCCGGCCCCCGAGGTGTCCTGGCCAAAGCCATGAACTCGGACGGTTCCTTGGTGGATGGTTTGGTGTTTTCTGCCCGAGGTCGTCTCACCCACGTGCGCAGCGTGCCTGCCGCGGGGGCCACCTGCTCCATGGCGATTGCCGAACACGTTGTGGACCAAGCGCTCGCGCAAGTTTCGTAAGAATCAAACCTGTGAGCACCCTGATTGGCCGATATACTGAGTTCATGACTGTTCTCATCGGCTATCTCCCGGCTCCTGAAGGCAAAGCTGCTCTTGAAGTGGGTTTTCGTGAAGCTCGCGTGCGTGGTACTGACGCGATTGTCATCACGTCTCCGCGCAAAGGGGCCCCGGACGTCATCACGAAGCTGAATGAACAAGCGCGTGAAGACATCCTTGCGGTGGCCAAAAAGCACCAGGTGCAGGCGCGAATCGAGCAGCCCGCACACGAAGATGACCTGGTGGGAACGTTCAATGACTTCGCCGCTGAACACGGGTGCGACCTGATCGTGATTGGCCTGCGCAAGCGTTCTGCAATCGGCAAGTTCATTCTGGGGTCACAAGCTCAGCGGATTCTCCTCGAAGCTGACGTACCGGTGCTTACCGCGAAGGCGTAATAAGCATAAACGCTCATCAATTCGCAAGGCTGTCTCAAAACTTATCTCACAACTGCGCGCGCTACCTATAATTGTGCACTTATATGCAATAGTGGGTGACAGTGAGCGTCTTAATGTTTGAGTAACCTCAAACTGCAGACGCCAGGATGACATAAGTAACAAGGAAGCGTGTGATACTCCGCGTGCAGCGGGCCACTGTAGCTTCACGAATCAGAAGCGGGAGTGTGAAAAAGGAATGCCACGTCGTTCTACACCGCTGTCCACCGAACAAAAGGCTCTTGTATCTTCAGTTCGACGTATTTCTAAACAGCGAGCGCGCGTCAACGCTTCGTACATTGAGGCCGTTGTGAAAGCACGACAGGCTGGCATCACTTTTGCAGTTATCGCCGAAGCCGCAGGCATGTCATCCCAGGCCGCGCAAGAGATTTGTCGTCGACACGGCTCCGCCTCAGACCAACCTTCAACTCAAGCGAATGGCAACAAGACGAAAGATGCAACCGCATCGATCACAAGGGTAAGCGGAGTACAAAGCGGTGTGCCTCAAGGAGCTGCTGCTATTAGACAAGAAGTAGGAACCCAAGACCCCGGCGAATAGGAGCGCTCGTGCACCCCAACCCCTTCGCACCTCTCCTCGTTATTGCGCGCAACGCCGCCGTCATGGCGTGGGAGCGAATGAGCCACTGGTCCTCCCAACTCAGCGACGCAACCGTCGACGCTAAGGACAACCCAAACAACCTCGTCACCGTCGCCGATGCCCAAATCGAAAGCCTCGTCACCGGCTACATCAACCACGTTCGCCCAGGTGACACGGTTGTGGGCGAAGAAGAGGTGGAGCCCACCCCGTTCGACCCGTCCGCATGGACCGGCCTTCTCGACATCCCTGACCACACTCACATCCCGGCCTGTGAATGGCACATCGACCCCATCGATGGGACCGTGAACTTTGTCCGCGGGATCGAACACTACTGTTTCTCTGCTGGCGTGCGCCTCTTAAGCCCTGAGCACCCGGCGCAAGGCACGTGGCTGGCCGGCCTCGTCGCCGCGCCGGTCATGAACACCACCTGGTTTGCCACCTCGGGAGCGGGTGCATGGATGACCACCGGCCTCCCTGGCATGGAAGGGATTCTCACCCCCGCCGAGGTGGGAGCAGCCCGCCTGTCCGGCACCCCCGCGGGGAGGAGGGGCAGTGTGGTGGCCACCGGTTTTGGTTACGGCAAGGAGCGGCGTGACCGGCAGTTCCGTGCGCTGATCGACATTATGGAACGGTTCGACGACGTTCGACGGATGGGCTCGGCCGCGATTGACCTGTGCCAAGTAGCACAAGGGCGCGTCAACGCGTACTACGAACGAGGCCTGGGCGTGTACGACTGGGCCGGGGGAGCGGTGATCGCCCGCGAAGCCGGCTGCCACGTCCACATACCCACGGAACGGGACATGCCCGTGGTGGCAGCGGACACCTCGGACCTTTTGGAGTTCCTCACAAGCACGGCGTGAGGCCAGGCGTGGCGCACGGCGCCAAAACCTGCAGCGCCGCCGAAAACCACCTCGGCCTCAGTGCTTAGTGGTACACCGCGATCTTGCCGCGCGGTCCGTCCAACACCTGGATGGGGGTGTTGAAAACGCCGGTGAGGATGTCGTCGCGCATGATCTGGTCCGGTGTGCCAAACTCCACGACCTGGCCGTCTTTCATGGCACAAATGTGGTCCGCGTACGTGGCGGCGAAGTTGATGTCGTGCAAGACAATCACCACTGTGCGACCCAGTTCGTGTGCAGCCTGGCGCAAGTGCTTCATCATGGTCACCGAGTGCTGCATGTCCAGGTTGTTCAGCGGTTCGTCCAGCAGGACGTAGTCCGTGTCCTGCGCCAGCACCATGGCCACGTACGCGCGCTGGCGCTGACCACCGGACAGTTCGTCCAGGTAACGGCCCTCAAGTTCCGTCAGGCTCAAGAAGTCGATGGCGTCGCTGATGATCTTCTCGTCGTGCTCAGTGAGGCGGCCCTTCGAGTGGGGGAAGCGGCCAAAGCCCACCAGCTGCCTGACCGTCAAACGGGTCACGAAGTGGTTTTCCTGGCGCAGAATCGACACCACTTTGGCCAGCTCTTTAGACGGGGTCGAGGTCACGTCGAATCCACCCATGGAAATGGTGCCCGTGTCCATGCCCATGAGGCGCCCCATCATGGTGAGCAATGTGGACTTCCCGGCCCCGTTGGGTCCTACCAGCGCGGTCACACCACATCCGGGGATCACCTGGGACACTGGGCCAATCGCCACCGAATCGGAATACCGGCGCGTGACATTCTCAATTCGGATGGCCAGGCTGGGGTCCGGGCCACCAAACTCACACGAGTCGCACCCGTCGCCGGCACATGCCCCAGGTTTGGCCAGGGACCCCGTGGATTCCCTGTGCTCCCTGGGCTGGAGTGACAGGATGGTGCGGCCCTGTGGTGTAACGCCCTGAGGAGGTGTCACAGCCTCGCCCTCGTGTTCAACCCCACCTCGGTTCGCCTGTTTGCTTATCGTCACAGTCGCCCCCTCTTAAGAATGTATGCCAGGAAGAACGTGCCTCCCACCAGCTCAATAATGATGCCCACGGATCCTTGGGCGTAGAAAATGTTCTTCAAAATAAAGTGCGCTCCTCCCAAAACCACAAACCCGGTGAGCCACGAAACGGGGAAGACTCGGTGGTGGTCGTAGGTGTCGGCGAGTTGGTACGAAATCATGGCCACCAGGAACCCAAAGAACGTCAACGGCCCCACAAGTGCTGTGGTCATGGCCATGAGAACGCTGACCAATCCCAGCACCATGATCAAGTTTTTCTTGTAGTTCAGCCCCAGGTTTACAGCAGTGTCACGCCCCAGGCCCAGCAGATTCAGTCGCCCGCTCATCAGCACCAAGAGCGTCACCGCTACCAGGCACACGGGCACCGCGATCACCAGGTACTCCGCGTGGGCAGAAGCAATCGACCCCACCAGACGCGCCGTCAGCACGTCGAATTCACTGGGCGTGAGCAGCCTCTGCATGAACGTCGAAGCAGCACCCAAGCCGCCCCCAATGACCAACCCGATCAGCAGCGTAGTCTGGAGGTCACCTCGCCGGCCGGACAGCAACCACGAATACAGCACCACCGCGAACACCACCATCACCACAGCCTGCATGACAAACTGCGGCGTGCCACGCAGAACCGACCCTCCAGCGATCCCAAAAATAAACACGGAACCGGTCTGGATGAGCGTGTACAAGGACTCAAAACCCATGATCGACGGGGTCAGAATGCGGTTGCCGGTCACGGTCTGAAACGCCACGGTCGCAGTCGAGTGGCACAGCGCCACCAGTGCGATCACCAGCAAATTCTGGACTCGCAGCTGCGCGATCAACCAGAATCCTTCGGACCCAAACGGCATGGGGTTGTCCCACGAAAGTGTGCCCACCGTGATCCCGGCGGACAGGGCAATCAGCACCCCAAGGATGATGGCGTACCGGCGCCTGGCTCGCGGGGTGGGAAGTGGGTGGGTGGAACGCGCTGAGGTGGTTGGCGCCTGTGCTGTTTTACTCACCGTCCGCGCCTCCTCTGGAGCAGAAGGGCCACGAACACGATTGACCCAATGATGCCCAGGATCAGTGACACGGGAATTTCGAACGGTGCGATGATGGTGCGTCCTACCAGGTCGCAGATGGTGACTAGACTGATTCCGGCCAGGCACACCCACGGAAGGTTCGAGCGCAGGTCATCGCCACGGAACAGCGACACCACATTGGGCACTACCAGTCCCAGGAACGGGAGGTTTCCCACAACCACCGTGACCAGACCAGAGGCCAGCGCAACCAGCGCGGTTCCCACCAGGATGA
Source organism: uncultured Brevibacterium sp. (assembly GCA_902489185.1). Classification (GTDB taxonomy): domain Bacteria; phylum Actinomycetota; class Actinomycetes; order Actinomycetales; family Brevibacteriaceae; genus Brevibacterium. The sequence continues at coordinate 5,761 of CABTZC010000007.1, forward strand.
TGCGGTTGTAGTTCAGGCCCACGTTGGTAGCGATGTCTTTACCCAGGCCAGCAACCGTGAAGCGGTCTGCCGCAATGAAAATTGCGATGACCCCGGCGACCACGATCCACAGCGGTTCGTATTGGCCACGCAAGACCGAGGTGAAAGACCCGGCAAACCAGATTCCTAGGCTTTGGAGCAGGTTGGTTTGGAGTGCGATGAAGTTCGACAGCGCACCCACGACCGCACCCAGCATGAGCCCCACGATGGGCACAATCACTGAACTGCGCAATTGGATGCGACTCAAGAACGCAAAGAAGATGAGCGTTCCCACAAACGCACACGCCACGGCTACCACCATGCGGGTGAGCACGCTGGCGTCCGGGGCCACCACCATGGTCAACAACAGGCCCAGTCCTGCCCATTCGGTGGTTCCCGTAGTGGTGGGTTCAACGAATCGATTCTGTGTGAGCATCTGCATGACCAGACCGCTCATAGCCATCGCCGCTCCAGCTAACACCAGCGCAATCGTGCGGGGGATGCGGGTGATCTGGAAAACCGATGCTCCGTCTTCGCCAGAAAAAATGTCATATTCGCCCACAAACAAGCTCACCGTCACCAATGCTGCGGTGATAATGACGCCAATAATGAGCGGCCACGTAAAGAGCTTGCCCGCCGGAGTGCGCTTACCTTTACCAGCGCGGCCACCTGAGTCACCTCGGGCATCTGAGCCGACTCGGGCGCCTTCAAAAATGCGACTACCCGCGGTGGGAGCCGTGCTCCGTTCCGCGGGTGTCGTTGCTCTGTTGTGAGGCTTCACTCGAAGTCTCCGCAATCAGTGTGCATTACTTCTTTTCCATTGCATCTGCCAGCTGGTTGTAGAACTTTGTGTACGTTTGCAGGCCCTCGTTGAGATAGGTGTCCTGTGGCATGTACACGATGTGCTTGTTCTTCACCGCGTTGACGTTCTTCAGGGCCTCCGACTCTGCAATCAGTTCATTTGCAGGCGTGTACTTTTCGCCGTTGTTTGCGCTCACCGCGGCGTCGCGGTCCATCACCAGAATCCAGTCCGGGTTGGATTTCGCGATCGCTTCGACCGAAATGTCATCGCCCTGGTGGTCACTCGACGAGTCTTTCACCTCCAGGGACGGAGTCAGTCCCAGCATGTCATAAACCGGTCCCAGCGTGCGACCGTCGTGCGGGGCTGCGAAGTTGATATTGCCACCAGTTGTGATGACAGACAGGACTTTTTCGTCTTTGTTGTATGCGTCCTTGACGCGCTTGACGGACGCGTCGAAGTCGTCGTTGAGCTTCTTGGCTTCGTCCTGTTTGCCAAAGATTTCGCCCAGCGTGGTGGTCTGCCGCTTGAGTTCTTCGCCCAGGTCTTCGCCGTCGCGTGGCTCAAGGTTCACAACCGGAGCGTCGCCTGCGTACTTCTTGACCTCTTCACCGTGGTCGCGGAAGCGCTGGCCGGTGATGACTAGGTCGGGCTTGGCGGCCACGATCACTTCAAAGTTGGGCTCACGATGGTTTCCCACGTCTTGAATGGAGTCATCTTTTTTCTGTGGGTTGTCCGCCGGCATGAGCTTCTTCGCAGCAGCGACAGGTGTGATTCCCCAGCTTTCCAGAGTTTCAAATGAACGGTTGTCCAAAGCAACCACGCGCTTAGGGTCTTTGGGGATCTCAACTGTTCCCGAATTGTCCTCAATCGAGATGGTTTCCCCGGATGCGTTTTCTTCTCCTGAGGTGCCCGATCCGCACGCACTCATGGTGAGGGTGAGCGCAGCGGCGGTCGCAAGTGCCGCTGTGAGCCGGCGAAGTTTCATATCGTCTCCTGATGATCTGACGTGTAAGTAAGGTTAGGTTATCCAAACTTTAGTGAATATGGCAATTCTTTTGTGCGCTAATTCGCATTTCGGTTGAGTGAGACGGCTCAAAGCGTCCCCGGCCTACACTGGCCCCATGACACAACTTTTCGTCAACGCGAACATTCACACGTTCGACCCCGCCAACCCACACGCCACCGCCATCCTCACCGACGGCGAAACCATCACAGCGGTAGGTGACGTGGAAGATTTGAAGACGAACACCTCGGGCGTGGAAACCGTTGACTTAGGTGGCGACACGGTCATTCCCGGCTTTGTGGACGCGCACCTGCACGCGCTCGCCCACGCGGAATCCCTAGCGGAACTCAACATCTCTAAAACCACCTCCCTGCCCGAGGCGGTCGAGGCTATCCGCGCATTCGCCGCGATCCTGCCCCAAGGTCAGTGGGTGACCGGCGGGCGCTGGGATTACAGCAAGTGGGGGCTTAGGCACCAGCCCGATAGGTCGTTGTTGGATGTGGCGTTGCCGGATCGGCCCGTGGCGCTGTGGTCGATCGACTTCCACACGCTGTGGTGCAACGGGGCGGCCCTGCGGGCGGCTGGAATTGACCGCAACACCCCGGACCCCCGAGGTGGAAAAATCGTGCGTGACGAACACGGCGAACCCACCGGGATTCTGCGCGAAGACGCCGCCACCCTGGTTGAGCGCGTCATTCCGCACTTGCCAGAAGAGACACTTGGCGAACTCATGCGCCACGCGCAAAAGCAGTGGTTGCAAGAAGGTTTGACTGGACTGCACGACATTGACGGTGAGTTCTCTAAGCGCGCGTGGAACCAGCTGCGTGCAAGCGGTGACCTGAACATGCGCGTAGTGAAGTACCTGCGACTGGACGAATACGACTGGGCCAAAGGCACAGGGTGGACCACCGGCTCAGGTGACGACTGGTACCGCCACGGCGGGCTCAAACTGTTCTCTGATGGTGCCCTGGGGTCGCGTTCCAGTTATATGTCCTCGCCATACCCGGCTGAAGGTGAACTGTATGAGACCGGAAGTGAGGCAGGCCAGAACTTCGGTATGCAGATCACCACGGAAAACGTGCTGATTGAGCAGATGCGGGATGCGTACGCTCACGGAATTGTGCCCATCGTCCACGCGATTGGCGACCAAGCTAACCACCACGTCCTCAACGCATTCGAGCAGACACAATCTGACCGCCAGGCCGCAGAAGCGCGCTTAGGGCATCCGTTGCGCGCCAGGATTGAACACGCCCAGTTCGTGCAACCGCGCGACGTCGCCCGGTTTGCCAAGCTCGACATCATCGCGTCGATGCAGCCACGCCACTGCATATCGGATTTGCACCTGCTCAACGCGCTTCGCCCAGACCCCAATCTGGCCGCATACGCATGGACCGCGCTCCTGGACGCAGGCGCACACGTGGTGTTTGGTTCTGACGGGCCAGTGGAACCCACAACCCCGTTCGCGGCGATCTACGCCGCCATGACACGCGCCGACATCGCCGGAGACCCCACCACAACATTCCAAGCCCAGAACCGCATGGGAGCCTACCAAGCGATCAGCTGCCATACAGCGGGACCGGCGTTCGCCTCGGGCATGGAAACCCGGGCCGGCGCGCTCAAAGCCGGGATGAACGCCGACTTCATCGCCATCAACCACGACCCCTTAAGCGTGACCGAGTTTGGCGACGACGACGCCCTGTTTGAACACGCAACCGCGATCCGCGACACCGTCGTCAACACCACCGTGGTGGGCGGGCACATCCAGTTCCGCAGGTGAAGCGCGCGCTCAAGAAACCCCGCACGCGCTAGAACGTGATTAAGATAGACAGCAACTAAGATAAGTGAACAACTGACAACTGAATAACCCAACTCAATAGCCGTTTTAACGTGCTTGGGGAGAGGCGCACACGCTGCGTCGCCGAAGGGGCAATTCCCTCCCCCGGAAACTCTCAGGCCAACACACCCAAGCACAAAGGCATTCTGAAGCCCGATCCACGCCAGTCATCGAAGCACGTGCGCGGATCAGGTGACAGAGCGGGGAGGAAACCGATGTAATCGTTCCTACGTGAGGACTCATATGACCACCGGTTCCCACCAACCTGCAACATCGATGGCCGTCACTTCCGCCGTAACAGGGGATGCACCTCGGCCATTTTCTGACCGCCACATTGGCGCCCGTGCCCACGAAACCCAGCAGATGCTCGACGCGATTGGCGTGGACACGCTGGAAGATCTGGTTCGTCAGGCGTTGCCACAAAACGTTCAGTTCGAAGGCGAACTTGATCTGCAGCAAGGCCTGGATGAGCACGTGGTTCTGGAGCAGTTGCGGGAAATCGCGAGCAAGAACCAGATGCGGGGGCAGATGATCGGCCAGGGGAACTACGACACCATCACCCCTGCCGTTATTCGCCGCAACGTTGCTGAGAACCCAGCATGGTACACCGCATACACCCCGTACCAGGCTGAGATCTCCCAGGGTCGCCTGGAAGCGCTCATGAACTTCCAGCAGGTCGTCATCGACATGACTGGACTGCCCATCGCCAACGCGTCGCTCCTGGACGAAGCCACCGCAACCGCAGAAGCCGTTCTGCTCATGCGCCGGGCCAACAAGAAGGGCTCCACGGTTGTCCTGGACTCCGAATTGCACCCGCAGGTCATTTCGGTTGTCCGCACCCGTGCGCACGCCATGGACTTCCAGGTGCAGGTCGCTGATTTGTCCAAGGGCCTGGTGGGTGACGACGTGTTTGGAATCGTGTGTGCCCAGGTGGGTACCTCGGGTGAAATCCGCGACTTCGACGACGCTGTGCGCGGTGCCAAGGAACGCAACGCACTGGTGGTGTTCGCGACCGACCTGTTGGCTCTCACCCTCATGAAGTCACCCGGCGAACAGGGTGCCGACATCGCCGTCGGGTCCTCCCAACGTTTGGGTGTTCCGCTGTTCTTCGGTGGGCCGCACGCCGGTTTCCTATCAGTCACCAGCAAGCTGCGCCGTCAGCTGCCAGGTCGTCTGGTTGGTGTATCGACCGACCCTGAAGGCAAGGCCGCTTACCGCCTCGCCCTCCAGACGCGCGAACAGCACATTCGCCGCGAAAAGGCCACCTCGAACATCACCACCGCGCAGGCTCTGCTCGCTGACATGGCTGGGTTCTACGCTGTCTACCATGGGCCGGCCGGACTGACGCGGATTGCCAGCCGCATCCACCGTTTGGCGCACGCGTTCGCTCAGTGCGCGGCCAGTATTTCCGGCGCCGAGGTGGTCACAGGTACGTTCTTCGACACCGTGACGCTCAAGGTGGCTGACGCTGCGGCCGCTGTCGCAGCCGCGGATGAAGCAGGCATCAACATCCGCCATATCGATGACGCGCACGTGGGTGTGTCCTTTGGTGAGTCCCACGACGTGGCCGTGACAAACACCCTGCTCGAAGCGCTGGGTGCAAGCGAAACCATTGACGCTGAAGAGTTCGACAAGGCTGGCGAAGGAACATTCGGACCGGGTCACGTGGCAACCCCGCAGTTGCCGGAAAACCTGGTGCGCACCTCGGAGTTCCTCACCCACCCAACCTTCAACTCCTACGGCTCCGAATCCGACATGATGCGATACATGCGCGAACTCGCCGACCGCGACCTGGCGCTGGATCGCACCATGATTCCGTTGGGCTCATGCACCATGAAGCTCAACGCGGCAGTGGAAATGGAACCTATCACGTGGCCGGAGTTCGCGTCTATCCACCCGTTCGCACCTGCCCAGCAGACTCAAGGCTGGGCCCAGTTGCTCACGGAACTGGAAGAGATGCTGGCCGAAATCACCGGGTACGACAAGGTATCCCTGCAGCCCAACGCTGGATCACAGGGTGAGCTTGCGGGTCTGCTTGCGTTCAAGGCGTACCACGAAGCAAACGGACAGTCGCAGCGCGACAAGATCCTCATTCCAGCTTCTGCTCACGGAACCAACGCGAGTTCCGGTGCGTTGGCTGGGTTCGACGTGGTGACGGTCGCATCGGCTGAGGACGGGTCGATCGACGTGGAGGACCTGGGTGCCAAGATCGCTGAACACGGTGACCGGGTTGCCGGAATCATGATTACCTACCCATCCACGCACGGAGTTTTCGAAGCCGACGTGCGCAAAGTATGCGACATGGTTCACGAAGCCGGCGGCCAGGTTTACATCGACGGGGCGAACCTCAATGCCACGATTGGCTGGGCCAAGCTGGGTCAGATCGGTGGCGACGCTTCGCACCTGAACCTGCACAAGACCTTTGCCATTCCGCACGGTGGCGGTGGCCCCGGTGTTGGGCCGATTGCGGTAGGTGCTCACCTGGCCAAATACCTGCCAGGCAACCCACTGGATGAGCAGTACGTGGACGGAAGCAACGCAGACGGCCTGCCTGTCTCCGGTGTTGTCCAGGGCTCCGCTGGTGTGACCCCGATTTCCTGGGCATACATCAAACTCATGGGTCAGCAGGGATTGCGTGTGGCCACCGAGCACTCACTGCTCACCGCCAACTACGTGTCCCGTGAACTCCAGGAGTACTTCCCAACCCTGTACACCGGTAACACCGGGTACGTGGCGCACGAATGCATCCTGGACCTCAAAGAGATCACCGCTCAGTACGGTGTGACGGCCGAAGACCTGTGCAAGCGCCTCATGGACTTTGGGTTCCACGCACCAACCTTGGCATTCCCCGTTGCGGGAACCGTGATGTTCGAACCAACCGAATCCGAATCCAAGACCGAACTGGACCGCTTCATTGTTGCAATGAAGAAGATCCACCAAGAGATCACGGCGATTGGTTCTGACTACAGCTACGAAGAGTCGCCTCTGGCACACGCCCCACACACTGCAACCGTGGTGCTGGGCGAAGAGTGGGACCGTAAGTACAGTCGCGAACAGGCCGTGTACCCAGTGTCCAGCCTCAAGCGCAACAAGTACTTCCCACCTGTGGGACGTATCAACAACGCGATGGGTGACCGCAAGCTGGTGCCTTTCTGCCCGCCACTCGAAGCGTTCGACGTCGACGCGAACTTCGACCTCATCGCCATTTCGATCTAATCAACCTCACACTCAAAGGAGTCGACGATGACCAAACACACTCCGCTGTATGACATTCACGAAAAACTGGGCGCTTCGTTCACCGACTTTGGTGGCTGGGAGATGCCACTGAAGTACCAGAACGAACTGGACGAACACCGCGCAGTGCGTGGTACGGCCGGTCTGTTCGACCTCTCCCACATGGGAGAAGTCCGTGTGAAAGGTGCTCAGGCCGGGGAGTACCTGGATTACGCAATGCTGTCCAAGTACTCGTCCATGAAGGTGGGCAAAGCTAAGTACGGTCTGCTCATTGATGAGAACGGGCACCTGATGGACGACCTCATCACGTACCGTCTGGCAGAAGACGAATACCTGATCGTGCCCAACGCGTCGAACACCCCGGCCGACGTGGAAGCGTTCACGAAGCGAGTAGACGCGTTCCTGGCCGCCAACCCCGGTGCCGACGTCACCGTGACCGACGAATCGGCCGACACCACACTGATCGCGGTTCAGGGGCCCGCCTCTGAAGACATTCTGTTGTCCACGCAGGACTCCGACGAAGCCCGCAACACCATCAAGGAACTGGCCTACTACGCATGGGCGCCACTGAAAGTGGGTGGCCTGGACATTCTGTTGGCTCGCACCGGGTACACCGGCGAAGACGGGTTCGAGCTGTACCTGCCCAACGCAGGCGCAGAAGAGCTGTGGAACGTGCTGACCGAAGCAGGCGCAAAGTTCGACCTGGTGCCAGCCGGTCTGGCAGCGCGCGACTCACTACGCCTGGAAGCCGGAATGCCGCTGTTCGGCAACGAACTCACCAACGACATCACCCCAGTCGAAGCAGGCATGGGTGGCATGGTCGCAGGTGCGCTGAAGAACAAGACAGAATTCGTAGGACGCGAAGCACTCGAAAAACTGGACACATCAAAGGTCAGTCGCACCCTGGTTGGCCTTAGCTCGTCCGGCCGTCGCGCCGCCCGCAGCGGTGCCGAAATCAAAGCTGGCGAAAAGACGGTAGGGACGGTCACCTCGGGACAGCCTTCCCCCACCCTGGGACACCCCATTGCCCTTGCATATGTGGACGTGGACCAGGCAGAAGCGGGAACCGAACTGGAAGCCGACATCCGCGGCAAGCGCTACCCCTTCACCGTGGTAGAAACGCCGTTCTACCGTCGCGAATCCTGAGCCGAAAAGTTAGAACTTTTTGTACTGAACAACCCATACATGAGGCACACTTGAAGTGATGCCCATCGTGCCCCAGCTCGGGCACCACGAAAGGAACATACATGGTTAACCTTCCAAAAGAACTGTCCTACTCCGCAGACCACGAATGGGTCAACGCAGCTCCTGACGCAATCGCTGGGGCAACCGTGCGCGTTGGTATCACCGAAGTCGCATCGGATGCGCTTGGCGAGGTCGTGTTCGTGGACGCACCCCAGGTGGGTGACACCGTCACCGCTGGTGAAGCATGTGGTGAAATCGAATCGACCAAGTCGGTTTCCGACCTCATTTCGCCAGTCTCCGGTGAAGTCGTCGCCGTCAACGACGCACTCGAAGACAACCCAACCCTGGTAAACGACGACACCTACGGTGAAGGCTGGATCTTCGAAGTCGCCGCAACTGAAGCCGGTGAACTCATGGACGCAGACGCATACGCAGAACAGAACAAGCTCTAAAACGATCACAGGGGGTGCGCGACTCTCTCACGCAGAGTCCCGCGCCCCCTTTTTGGTGCGAATTTATGAACCTGGATACGCATTCGCGGGCACAACGAAGTGCCAAAACAACAGCAGGAAACTGTAGCCAGCGTGGGGTAGTCGACGTGGAACAGGGAGGACAGCGATGCCAGTAAGTGTTTTCGAACTTTTCTCAGTAGGAGTGGGGCCATCGTCGTCACACACGGTAGGGCCCATGCGTGCCGCAGCCAGCTTTGTTGAGCTGGTGGGGGAGCGGGTGAACGCGCTCGCCTCTGTGCGTGTGGACGTGTTTGGGTCCCTGGCAGCAACAGGGCGCGGCCACGGCACGTTCGACGCGATCCTGCTGGGGCTTGAAGGGTGCAAGCCCGAAGAAGTTGAAGCCAACGACATGGACCAGCGCAAAGCGCGCATGGCCCAAACGGGTACCGTCCGCTTTGGCGACGTGCGCGACATCAAGCTCACCGAAGACGACATGGTGAAGCGGCCACTCACCGTGCTCAAGCGCCACACCAACGCCATGACGCTCACCGCGTTCGACGCTGCCGGGGAAGAGCTGGCGAAAGAAACGTACTACTCCGTTGGTGGCGGGTTCGTGGTCGCAGAATCCGACGAAAACGAACCCATCGGTGGTGAACTCCACACCCCCGACGTCATCCACGAAACCTACGACCACATCGCCGGAACCACCGTCCTAGGTGAAGACCTGTCCCAGCTTCCAGAAGAAGAGGTGGCTACTGAACCCACCAACGCGGAAACTGGGGGTGCGGGGTTAGAGGGAACGACCTCGGGGCCGGTATACGAATACTCCTCTGCAGCTGACCTTTTGCGCATTGCCAAGGAAAATGACCTGGCGCTGTGGGAGATCGTGATGGCTAACGAACTCCAGGAGCGCACGGAGGACGAGATCCGCGAAGGGTTGTTGCACATTTACTCCGTGATGGACGAATGTGCGATGTCGTCGCTGGACCGCACCGGGTACCTGCCGGGCGGGCTGAAGGTGAAGCGGCGCGCCCACGACTGGTTCCTGCGGTTGAAAGCCGAGGACCCCAACAACGACCCCAAGTTCTACCAGGAGTGGGTCAACCTGATCGCGTTGGCGGTGAACGAGGAAAACGCGTCCGGCGGGCGGGTCGTGACTGCGCCCACCAACGGGGCTGCCGGGATCATCCCTGCGGTGATGTACTACGCGCTGCACTTTGTGGACCGGGTCGTGGACGCTGGGCCGCAGGGGCGCGCGGACGCGATCGTGGAGTTCCTGCTGACCGCGGCCGCAATTGGCGGGTTGTACAAGGAGAAAGCTTCGATTTCTGGCGCCGAGGTGGGATGCCAGGGTGAGGTAGGTTCGGCTTCGTCGATGGCGGCTGGTGCGTTGGCACAGGTCATGGGTGGGACCCCTGAGCAGGTGGAAAACGCGGCCGAAATCGCCATGGAGCACAACCTGGGGCTCACATGCGACCCGATTGCTGGCCTGGTGCAGGTGCCGTGCATTGAGCGCAACGCGATTGCTGCAGGCAAGGCCATTAACGCGGCCAAGATGGCGCTGTGGGGTGACGGAACGCACCGGGTGAGCCTCGATGAGGTGATCGAGACCATGCGTTCCACTGGTGAGGACATGAGCCACAAGTACAAGGAAACCGCGATGGGTGGTCTGGCGGTTAACGTCGTCGAGTGCTGATGGGTGCGGGTGGTCGTGAGGGCGGGTGCGATTGGCTGAGCCCTAACGCGCGGACCAGTGCGCGTGTGTTGCTGGGGTGCTTTCTGGCCACTCCAGATGTGACGGTTCGGATCACCGAAGTCGAAGCGTATGCGGGTACTGACGACCCCGCGTCTCACGCGTACAAGGGCCAGACTGCGCGCAACGCGGTCATGTTTGGGCCTGCGGGGCACCTGTACACGTACACCATGCATGGGCACACGTGTTGCAATGTGGTGTGTTCCCCAGCTGGTGTGGCTCAGGCGGTGTTGATCCGGGCCGGTGAGGTGGTTGACGGGGCCGAGGTGGCTTACAGCCGGCGCCGACCTGGAGTGAGTGCTACGCACCTTGCGCGGGGTCCGGGGAACTTGACCCGTGCGCTGGGTGTGACCATGGATCACTCCGGGGTTGATCTGTGTGATCGTGGCTCTGAGGTGAGGCTTCTGCGGGGCGAGTTGCGCGCAGGTGAGTCGGTGGCTGTGGGGCCTCGTGTGGGGGTGAGCCAAGCGGCCGATGACCCCATGCGTTTCTGGATTGAGGGTGATCCAACGGTTTCGGCGTATCGGCGCTCGCCCCGGGCGTCTAAACCTTCGCATTGAACAGGTGTGCGAGGGTGTTTACCCAACACAGCTCGAACCAGTGTGTTGACTACACACCCTTTTTGTTCGTTTTGTTCACGTTTTTGGCCAAAAATCGGCGAGTTACTCACCACAGCAAGTCCAAAACGGCTCGCGTGTGGTGGGTAACTCGACTCGAGCAACTCTGCAGAAGCGCCCAACCCCTACGTCACTGCTCCAGCGACCAGGATCCCTCCGCCGAACGTGAAGAACGTCAGAATCAGCACCATGATGGTGTAACCCATGATTTTGCGCACGTGGATTCCGGCCACGGCCAGCAACGGCACAGCGAAGAACGGCTGAGCCATGTTGGTCCACTGGTCACCGTAGGCAACCCCCATGACAACGGTTGACGGATTGACGCCCAGGTTCTTTGCCGCCTCGATGAAGATGGGCCCTTGAATTGCCCACTGCCCACCACCGGATGGAACGAACATGTTGAGGACTCCGGCAGACAGGAACGCCCAGAAGCCCAGCGTGAGCGGAGTGGAAATTGCCGTGAACCAGTCCGAAATCACCGTGATGAATCCGGTGCCCACCATCATGCCCATGATCCCGGCGTAGAACGGGTACTGCACAATGAGCTGCCCCACGGAGCCCGAGGCGTTGGCCACCAGTTTGATGTACTCCAGGATTGACCGCGACATGAGCAGCCCCAGGCACAAGAACGACCAGTTCACGATGTCCAAGTTGAGCGCCAGCCCGTTCTGCACAAAGTAACTGATGAGGTAGACCAAGAGCGCGAGCCCGGGGATCAGCACCAGGATGCGTGTCCCGTCCAGTCGTTGCGCAATGGTGGGCCCGGCCGAGGTGGTTTGGGTTTCGTCGCTTCCCGTTGCGTTGGCACGGAGTTCGGACTCCAGCTTTTCCTGTTCATTTTGGTAATCGGTGATGGCGTCGTCGTTGATCTCGATGAGTTCCTCACGCTTGTCTTTAGGGTGCATGAGCGGCATGAGAACAACGATTGCTGCTAGGGTGACGGCTGCTGTGATGACGTTCCATGGAGCGAAGATTGTTTCAGACACAGGGATCAGCCCACCAATTGCTTCCTGCATCTTGTTGCCTTCAGTGGCAACGAACAGGGGTGCTGAGCCGGAGTAACCCATGTGCCACACCACGAACCCGGCATACGCGCTGGCCACGAGGAGTGGGTAGTGCACGCGGATGCCTTTTTCGCGCATTTCAATGGCCACTTGGCGGGCCACAAGGGCTCCTGCAACCAGCCCAAATGCCCATGCGAAAAGCGAGCCGATACCCGCGGTCAGCACCACTAGGCTGTACGCTTGCCAGCCCTTGCGTGGCAGACGGCCCAATGCGGAGAGGAACCTGCGCACCGGGCGCGTGTGGGCTAGTGCGTGCGCGCACAGAACTGTCAATGAAATCTGCGCCATGAACGACAGAAGGTCGGCTAAACCAGCTCCCCACGCGTCGATGATTTGCATGGGACCGGAGTCAGTGAGGCCCCAACAGGCGAGAAAAACCACGATGCTCAGCCCGATGGCAAAGACGAATGATTCGGGAAACAGTTTTTCGACCATGATCACGAACGGTCGCGCTAACTTGTTCATGCTCCTCCTTGAGCGTGAGTCCAGGCACCCTCACCTGTGCTTTCTGCGAGTTTCGTGGACCTGTGAGCGCAGTGTCAAGGGTGTGTCAATATGTGAGGTGGAGCACACGTGGTTCCGGTTTGGCCCCGGTTGCCACTCCACCTAACCCAGGCCCTTGAGTCGCTTAGCCAACGTAAACGCCCGCGCCCGCCGGAACTGCTCGCTCACCGCTCGGCGATCCGGCTCCATCCACCACTCCCGGCAGTACTGCTCGTACAGTCCACGCCACGTGTCAACGAAATGCGTGCGACACACCTCGGCCTGCGCATCCCACAACCGCACCAAAAGCGCGTCACCGGTCACCAGCTCATAGCCGCGCTCAGCCTTTTCATCGACGTGCGAGGACACGGGTTTGAACGCGCGCACGTCATTGCTGACCAGCACGTCCATCCTGCCCTGCCACGCGGCAACGTCTAAGTGCGCATCGTCGGGGTCCTTGACGAAACCCCGCCTGGTCATGTCCATGCTGGCCATGTCCAGGTGCATCAGTGACTGGCGCCGGGCCTCAAACGCGCCTCCGATCTGTAGGCGGGTCCGCTCCCGGTACACGCGCCTGAGTGCCGGCCGTAGTTCTTCTAAGATCGCCGAGGTCGTAAACAGTTCCAGCGCGGCGCCGCCTGCACCGTCGCCCCGGCCGCCACCTCGGTCATTACCCAGTTCACGCATCGTGAGCAACCCCAGCCACAGAAGGTCCGACACCAGCACGCTGGTGTCGACAAGTGCGCGCACTGCCAAAGCCACTAGAACACTGTGGCCAGACGCGCCACGCCTTCTTCAATGACATCCGGTTCGGCGGACACGAACGTCAAGCGCATGGATTGGTGGTTGGGGTTTTCCATGTAGAACGGCGCACCCGGCACAAAAATGACACCAGCGTCAATAGCCTTGTACACCAGCTCAGACGTGTCATAGCGCTCCGGCAAGTACACCCACACGAACATGCCACCTGAGGGTTCAGCAATATATGAGCCAGCCGGCAGCACCTGGTCCAGCGCATCAACCTGGGTGCGCATGCGCTGCCGGTAGGTCTCACGCACGGGCTCCAGCTTCTTATCCAGATCGTTCGTTTCCAGGTAGTGCGCAACTGCTAGCTGGTCAATCGTCGAAGACTGGATGACGGTACCCTGCTTGGTCACCGTGACGCGTTCCAGAATTTCGTCGGGCCCGTAGATCCACCCAATGCGCACACCAGGCGACAGCACCTTAGACAAGGTCCCCAGGTAGAACGCGCGGTCCGCGACCCGCGGGTCTGCGCTGATGGGTTGCATGCGTTCGTCCGTGAACCGCAACTCCGAATACGGGTCGTCCTCGATGAGCCACATGTCCGACTCAGACAACACTTGCGCAATCTGTTCGCGCCTGGATGCTGGCATGGTGATCCCGGTGGGGTTTTGAAACGTGGGAATCGTGTACAGCGCTTTGGGGCGGTAGTACTGGATCGCCGCCTCTAGGGCTTCGGGTACTAAGCCACCTTCGTCGGTGTCGATCGCAACGAATTCGATCCCGTGCATCCCAAACGCCTGCAGAGCAGACATGAACGTGGGGTTTTCGCACAAGAGAACATCACCCGGGTTAAACAGGGTGTGCGCCAGCAGAGAGATTCCCTGCTGGGATCCCGAGGTGATCAGGACGTTGCTCGCTTCTGCACTGATCCCGGTTCCGCGAATCCGCTGCGCTGCGGCTTGGCGAAGTTCCCATTCTCCGTCGGTGACACCGTACTGCATGGCACGCCCACCTTGCGTGTCGAACACGTGCGTGTATGCGGCCTTGAGCCCTTCAACGTCGAAGAGCTTTTGGTCTGGGTGCCCACCGGCGAAACTAATGATGGCCGGGTCGTGCGCGATCCTAAACAGTTCCCGAATAGGGGACGGTGGCATCTGTGAAATGCAGTCATTTAGACGCGCTCGAATTGGTTCCATGAGAGTCATGGTAAACCGAAAATCCGAGGTGTAAAGAATCCGCTAAGGGCGGCTAAAAACTACTGTCTGAAGTAGCTAAATACGTCCTCAATTTTTGTACCCGACTCCAAGGCCAGAATGGTGAGAACCCGGGCTTTGCGGGCGTCCAACCGGCCGGCGGGAATCATGCCGGCGGCTTGTAGATCGAGTTCCGCGCCGGGGTATCCGTAGGTCGCCTCCAAAGTGCGCCCCGCGCCGGTGCGTGCGCAGTACACCACGGGCATTTGTGAGGCCAGCGCTGTGACCCGCTCAAGCACGCTGACGGGAACGTGCCCGCCACCCACACCCGCAAGCACTGCCGCGCTGTATCCGGCCTGTTTGAGGAAGTCGACGTAGGCCAGCGAGTCGTCCAGCGTGACCTCCACGAGTGCCACCTGCGC
>CABTZC010000008.1 GCA_902489185.1 uncultured Brevibacterium sp.
CGACTGGAACAACTCAAAACAGCACTGGGAATCCTGAGCGGAACCAGCGCGCAAAACGACACCGAACGCTTCCTGGCAATACAGCCACGCGAAACACTCAACTTGGTGGAGTTCTCACACGAAGTCAAGAGCACCGAAACCTACAGCTTGGCTGACAAAGGTAACGCCGACAAGGTGCGCCAGGACCTCGACACCAAGATCCAGACGCTGACGGCTGAAGGCGGAACAGCCATTTACTCCACGTTGCAAACCACGCTGGAATCGGCGAAAAAAGAAAAGTCGGATGACAAGATCACCTCAGTGGTGGTGTTCACCGACGGCATGAACGAACACGGCATCTCATTCCGCGCGTTCAAAGACTGGTACAGCAACAACCAGGACGTCCAGGACATCCCCGTGTTCGCAGTGAGCTTCGGAAACGCCGACTCAGACGAACTACAGGAACTGGTCTCACTCACCGGGGGCCGCGTGTTCGACGGAAACGCCGACCTCACCGCCGCGTTTAAGGACATCCGAGGCTACCTGTGAAAACTCGTACGCAGGCCATGATCGCTGGCGCCAGTGGAGTGCTGCTGGGCGCAACCAGTGCTGTCCTGGGGCTGGGTAGTTTTGCCGGCGCCGTTGGGGTTGCGGGTGTCGCCGTGGCTGCAGGAGGCGCGATGGCTGCCGCCGTCGGTGTCTTTCTCCACGCAATCACTCCCGCGCCCAGCCTGCTCGTAACCACCTCGGACGGGGTTAACGAAAGCACCGCCACCATCCTGGAAAACGTGCTGAACTCAACCCGCGACATACGGCGCAAACTCGACGAATGGCGCAGCGAACTGCCCCGGATCGAACGGAACCTGCGCGGACAGCGAGGGGCGGGTGGCACCTCGGCGGGGATGGCCCCAGGGGTCACCTCCGGAGTTGAGGCGGCGCCGGGAGGTGGGGCGACCTCGGGCCGGTATGGGGGAGCCTCGCGGCCGGCCGAGGTGTTAGACCAGCTGGCAGGGATCCTCACCCGGATCGACGGGTTAGCCCAGACCGAAGCCGTGCAAGAACGCGACCCCAGCGACGGGGACCTGCTCATGTTGGAGGGGATCGCCTGCCGGTACATTCCGGAGCTCATGGACGCGGTTGACGACACGTTCGACTTCCTGGCGAAGTTCAGCGGGGATGCGCTTAAGGACGTGCAGAAGAACCTCGAAACTATTCACACGGAGTTTGGCGTGATGAGCGAGACTCTGGAGCAGCTGGAACAGGACGTGGTGCGCGGCGTGAGCCACTCCTTGGAAGTGCATTCGGAGTTCATGCGGAGGCGCCTAAACGTTTCAGACACCCCATCGATTATTGATATCTAACCCACTTAGAACCCACTTGAAACCGACTTAGAACCCACGTAAATCCCACCCGAAAGGACCGTCATGACTCTGCAGCCACCAGAACCAGCTCCAGCACCCGTTGCCGAACCACCCGTTGAGGAAGTCAAGGACGACAAAGCGCTTTCCATGCTTGAGCCACTTGACCAGGCGGTTTCCACTGAACTGAGTCAGCGTGCCGAAAAGTGGTTGAACACCGTGGCGGCATTGAACCCGCACAGCCAGGAGTTCCAAGCGCAGATCATTGCGATTGGGAACGTTGCGCGTAAAACGTTCGAGTCCACCGCGCAGACGTCTAGCCGGTTCATGGAGAAGTCCCTGCGCGACGCAAAAGCGGAAGGCAGCAAGAGCCAGCAACAAGTGTCGAGTTCGCTGTTGGAGCTGCGCACTGTGATGAACGATCTGGCGCCGTCGGACAAAACGTTTGCGCAGAAGGCCCTGGGGTGGGTGCCCGGGTTTAACGCGATCAAGAAGTACTTCAACAGTTTTGAGTCGAACCAGAAGCAGTTGAACTCTGTGTTGCGGTCCCTGGACGCGGGCCAGGAGCAGTTGCAGCGCGACAACGCGGAACTCGCCGTGGAGCGTCGCAAGCTGTGGGAGGACCTGCACGAACTGCAACGCGCCTCGGGTCTTTTGGAGCAGATTGACGAGCAGGTTGTGGGCAAGATCGAGAGTCTGAAGTCTGAGGGGCAGGCAGAGCAGGCGGGGATCCTGGAAAAGGACCTGCTGTTTGCTGTGCGTCAGCGCCGTCAGGACATTCAGACGCAGATTGCTGTGACGATCCAGAGCTACCTGTCGATGGGTATCATCGACGCGAACAACCGCCAGCTCATCCAGGGTGTGGACCGTGCTAAGACCACCACGGTGACGGCACTGCGCACCGCCGTGATTACGGCTGAGGCGCTGGAGAACCAGAAGCTGGTGCTTGACCAGATTGACGCGGTCAACAAGACCACAAACGACCTGATCAACCGCACGTCAGACATGCTTGCGCAAAATTCGGTGCGCACGCAGAAGCAGGCGGTGGAGTCCGGTGTTGCTGTTGAGACGCTCAACCGGGCGTTCGATTCAGTGTTCAAGACCATGGACGGGATCGACCAGTTCCGCGTTGAGGCGAACAAGAACTTCGCGCAAACGATTGATGTATTGAAGTCACAGGTGGACCGTGCGCAGCCTTATCTGGAGCGCCAGAACGGTAGCGGGCAGGTCGATGAGCTTGTTTCAAACCCGAACAACGCACAGAACCTGCTGGAGATTTAAGGGCTGGTGCCCGGGTGGGCGATGCCACCTCGGCTGCTTTGCGACTTTATTTGACGTCAGCCTGCGCCTGAGTGATGAGCTCTTCTAGCCAGGTGAGCGCGGTGTCGTGCGTGCGAATTCCATACTCCAGCGTGGCCTTGGTGTAGTGCGCAACTGACACGAGTTCCGCTGGCACGCTTTGGCCTTCTACTTGTGCTTGCGTGTGTGCAAGGGTCGTGGCCGAACGTGAGACCGCGTCGCGAATCGATTCCAGGACGGTGACGCGTTCGGGTTCGTCCAGAAGTCCCAGGAAGTAGATGCGGGTGAGCGCAGCCGCATCAAGGTCCGCGTTTTCCGGCGGTGACATCATCCAGGTGTGAAAGCTTGTGCGTCCCTGTGGTGTGATGCCGTAGATTTTGCGCTTCCGGCCCGTGGTTTCTTGCGATACCACGTGGACGTCACCGTGTTTGAGTAAGCCGTCGAGGGCGCGCTTAATGCTGCCGGCGCTGGCGGAGTAGAACAACGAGGTTCCCTGCTCCATAGCTTTGATGAGGTCGTAGAGACTCATATTGCCCAAGAGAAGTAACCCCAGAATCACGTGTGCCATGACATCAAGGTTACCCCTTGTGTCGCTTAAACATATCTGATAGACATATCGCATAGATATATGCGGGCGCGGTGCTCGCACTCGAAGCTCTGGGGAGGGCTTGTCATGAGTTGGTTTATCGGAATCACAATCGTCACATTGGCTAGCGGGTGGATCGGCGTGGGTATCAACGAACTTCTAGGACAACCACAATCTGCAGATTCACTGGGCTCATTAGTCTGGCTGATCACACCGTTTCTGCTGGTGGTTGTCGCTCGAGTGACAAAGCAGGTGAGTGCGCCGGGGCGATGGAACCCTAGGTTCAAGCAGTCGTGGAAGTGGTACGTGCTTGCGCTGTTGGTGTACCCGGTTATTTGTGTGCTGTCGAGTGTCGCGGGTGTGGGTTCGGGTATTGCAACGTTTAACGGGATTGGTCTTGGTGCGGTCAGCGGAGCAGTGGCCGTTCCATTTATCGCGATGTTCGTGAAAAACATTTGCGAAGAGTCCGTGTGGCGCGGCTTCTTTGTGGGCGAAATGGACCGCCGTGCCAGCGACTGGATGGTGTACGCGATCAGCGGTGGCGTGTGGGGCCTGTGGCACGTGCCGTACTACCTGTTCTTCCTGCCGGAAGAGCAGATGCGTACCGTAATGGACGTGTCGCGCCCCGTGTTCGCGCTGTTCGCGTGCGGTGTGATGGTGCTGTGGGGCGTACTGTTTGCGGAACTGTTCCGGCTCGCGGGGTCGATCTGGCCACTGGTGCTGCTACACGCGGTCGAGGACGTCACGGTCAACCCCCTGGTCATGGATGGCCACTTGGTGATCCGGCCGGGGTTCGAGTGGCTGATTTCGCCGGTCGTGGGGATCCTGCCGGCTCTGTGTTTGTTTGGTTTGGGGCTTGCGTTGCGTTGGTACCGCATTAACCGGGTTCGTGGTTCGGAAACCAGCCCGAGGTCGGAGTCCCTTTCGGGTATTTCGGAACGTTCGGAACAGGGTGCGGCTGTGTGAGGAAGGCTCAGACGGCGCAAAGCGAGCGAAACTGCGCAATATAATGCGCCGTATCGCTCGTTTTGCGCTATTTCGCCCTACAGCCCTACGGCAAATACAACCGGGCTGAAGCTGGTGGTTGGTATGCGATTGTGGATCGCGCATTGCCGAAATCTTACAAGGCTTCGGGGTTCCTTCATTGTCTGGATATTGGACGTATGACGTTTATGCCATAAAATATGACACATCAGCTTCAGCCGTTGACCCTCCACGATAAGGAGAGCGCCGATGACTGAAGCTTTTCTATAACGATGGAGTTATGGTGAAAAACCAGAGGCGTTCAAAAAGCAAAGCCATCGACTACCTATGCGTGCAATCACGACCGCAATTTTGGTTGATGGTGGGTTCTACAGACAGCGTGCATTAAGACTGTTCGGAAAAAAGACGCCTGAAGATCGCGCCAACGAGCTTGCAAAGTACTGCCGTCGCCATATTGTGGCGTCCCAAGCAAGCTTGTATCGAGTCTTCTATTACGACTGTCCGCCGTCAGAAAAAGTGGTTTTTCATCCACTGACTGGGGAACACGTCAATTTGGCGAAAAGCGATCAATACAGGTGGGTTCAAACGTTTCATCAGCAGCTCGTGCTGAAGCGGAAGTTTGCTTTCCGGCGGGGTGAAGAGCTTGAGTCGCAAAGTCACTTTTCACTCAAGTATGACAAGCTGAAAAAGCTCTGCAGTGGCAAGATTTCAGTTTCTGATCTGAAGCCTGAAGACTTTGACTTGGATATCACGCAAAAAGGCGTTGATATGCGCATCGGTTTAGACATTGCTTCACTTGCTGAACGGAGACTGGTCAATCAGATTGTCATGATTTCCGGCGACAGCGACTTTGTTCCTGCTGCCAAACATGCGCGTCGCTCAGGAATTGACTTCATTCTGGATCCAATGTGGGCCAAAATCACAGACAGTTTGAACGAACACATTGATGGGATCCGAGAGTGCGTCCGTGCCGAACCACAGAATCGCAACGACCCGCTCCACGTTGAGTATCGTTCTGAATCTGGCAAGTCTGAATTAGACACCTGTGAAGATGACTACTAACCAAGCGCCCTACGGCAACTGAAGGCCGTCGATATCGACCTTGGTGCCCGCCTTCAACCACGCTGGGCTGGACGTGTAGATGATGCTGAACGGCACCTCGGCGCCTTGTTCCGTGAACCACAGAACCACGGGCCCGCGCTCGCCAAACGTGCGTTCGGGCGGAGGTGTGAGCGCGGCACTGGCGAACATGGCCGTCTGCGCGATCACACGAGCTCCCGTCTCATCAAAAGCCGCCGCGAACTTCTGTAGCACACCCGTCAGATCCCAGTCATCAACGTGGCTGACCTGGGGCGACGCCATGTACGTGAGCTGCTGGGCAGGGATCGTAACCAGGGCGGTGTAGCGCTCGGCCTCCTCCCAACTGTCTCGCGTGCGCACAGCTAAATCGGTGAGCGTGCGGGCATCGGCGCTGGTGAGCTCGTTGGGAAGTTCCGCGAACCACACGGTGAGGGACTCGTCGTTCTCAGTGAGCATGTCCGCGCACGTGACTCGCGTGTCACCCATGTCGGCCACGGGCAGGCGACCCAGGTCCACCCCGTACTTCGTGGCTCCCGTGTAGTCCGTGAAGTCGACCGCCTCGGGCGTAAAAGTGCCCCGGTCCCAGCGCAACCTGCGGGTGTCAACGGTGGCCACGACCGAGGTGGGAATCCCTTCCGCTGGTGCCGTCACCACCTCGGCGAGCTGGGTGAGGGTGGGCGACTGCGTGCCAGCCACATTGGGCAACAGGTGGACGGTGCCACCACGGTCGGACAGAGTCTGGGCGGCCAGTCGCAGGCTTACCGGGTCAAACGCGGCCACACCACCGTCGATGGGGAGCTCTGTGTTGACGTTCTCGAGGTCGTACTTCAGGCTCACGCGGTATCTCCTGTCTGCGAGTTGCGTCTACAAAGGGTTACTTCCAGGCGAGTTTGACCTCGATTTCGGACTTCCCGCCCTGTTTCACTTCGATTTCGTATTCGTAGCTCACGGTGTCGGGAACGTCCACGGTGACGTCGTGGTCGCCAGCCTGCACGCGCACTTCGTTCTGACGTTCAATCGCGTCAGCGAGTTCGCGCAACTTCTTCGCCGCCTGCTCGCGGGTCATCGATTCTTCTGATTCGTGTTCAAACAGTTTTTCGCTCATGAGGGAATTCAATCAAGAAAGTCTGAACGGAAGATGTCTCAGCGGTACCGCCGTGCACGACATTAACAGGGTGATTTCTTCGATATCTACACCACAGCAAGACTATAATCAATTCTAGATTTAAGTTTCACAGCAGGAGAACAACGACGATGCACCTCTACGATCAACTACCAGTGAGCCCCAGGAGCACTGTGAATGCAACTCAGAGTATTCGGGTTCTTATAAATGCGCTCGTTACGCTGCCCGAAAACGGTGAGTTGCCAGAGGAAGCGTGCAACCATCTTGAAGCGGCAGCGAAAATAATCCAAAGCACAGCAACGGTGACGGCCAGCCCCCGTTCACCGGAGCTGTCGATAGGAACATACCTTGATCGCTCTCCAGTGACTGGTCTCGCAAACCCCATTGCCCCGCCCCTTGAAATGAAAGTCACGGAAAATGGAGTGTATAGCGCTTCTGTAAGAATGGGCCATCAGTATCAAGGTCCACCAAGTCGTGTCCATGGAGGATTTATTGCAGTGCTGCTCGATCATGTCATGGGAATGGCAGCGAGTGCACCGAATGATATTGATGGGGCGCTTACCCGTTCATTGACGCTTGAATATCTTTCGGCGACACCGCTCAATACCAACCTCGAAGTGAGGGGGTGGATTAAGGAGCGTGATGGTCGAAAAATCTGGATGGAAGGTGAGATCGTTGCAAACGGAAAAACAACAGTCCGTGCACACGGTCTGTGGATTGCAATTTCTTCACACGGGTGAAGCGATTATGGCGATAACACAGAAGCCAACTAGGGTGTTTCGTCATTCGCGTTGATTAGCCCAGTCATTTATTGGGGCTGCCCGTGCCTGTGGTTGAGGGTGTTCCGATAAGGCGCTCGACCGCGAGTTTCAGCAACGGCTGAAATTCTTCAACAGGTAGCTTACTGTTTACAATCGAGGCTAGGACACCTGACCACGAAACCATCAGCAAGTAGGCTATGCGCCGATCGGCTTCCGTTGGGTTTTCGATGCCCATAACGTGCAAAAGCGTTTTTGTGAATACTGCCGTCGCTCCAGCATTTGCTTCGCCTTGGGTGGCAGACGAACCCACTGATGCATTCATGACTGCCTTTGCCAAGCGCGGACGTGCCAACAACGCTTCCCCGGCAGAACCAAGCAAGTCAATGACATTTGCGACGGCATCTTCCTTAGTGGTCACAGCTCTGGCGTTGTAATCATTCGCGAAGGATTGCATCTGCGCATTTAACAGCGCGGCATACAAGTGCGTTTTCGAGGGGAAATAACGATAGAGAGTGTTAAGCGCTACTTCTGCAGCTTCTGCCACTTCAACCATTTGAACGGCGTCTTCGCCTTTTTCGATTGTAAGCCTGCGGGTTACGCGGAGTATTCGTTCGTACCGTTCTACCTGCTTGGCAGACTTTGGCTGGGCGGCCTCCCTTTCAACTGCCGGTCTAGGCATACACACCTCTTCATTCATTAAGCCTGTTCGCCGCTGGAGATCATACCCGGCGCCACGTTAGTAGGCGAGTCGAACTGAATGCGGGAAGGGGTTGACAATGGTTAAACTAGAAGCAATTCTAGAACTAGTTCTAATTAAACGCCAGAAAGGAAGACGCATGCAGCTAACGCTCAACGAAGAGAATGCGCTGTTGCGCCAGGAACTCAAAGAGTACTTCGCCAATCTCCTCAGCGATGAAGTGCGTCGTGAGCTTGCCGAAGAAGGTGAAACTGGAGGGAAAGCAACCCGTCGGGTAGTACGTCAAATGGGTTCGGACGGCATTCTCGGGCTCGGATGGCCGAAGGAATATGGCGGCCAGGATCGTGGCCCTATCGCGAACTACCTCCTATACTCCGAGGCATACAAAGCGAATGCTCCATTACCAATGATCACGCTGACCACCGTTGCGCCGACGATCATGGCGTTGGGAACCCAGGAGCAGAAAGATTATTTTCTACCCAAGATCCTTGCCGGCGAGCTCGTGTTTTCAATCGGATATACGGAGCCTGAAGCTGGGACAGACCTCGCATCCCTTAAAACTTCAGCCAAACGCGATGGTGATGAGCTAGTCATCAATGGCAACAAAATTTTCACTTCTGGCGCTTTAGGCGCTGATTGGATTTGGCTAGCCGCTCGCACCAATCCAGATGTGCCAAAGCACAAGGGTATCTCGCTAATTCTGGTACCAACTACGGCAGAGGGATTTTCGGCGACTCCCATCAACACCGTAGGAGGCGTGGGAACAACTGCAACGTATTACGACAATGTGCGCGTTCCCGTGAGCAATGTCATCGGAAATCTTGACGAAGGGTGGCGCCTTATTACCACCCAGCTCAACCATGAGCGCGTTGGACTGGCTGCCTACTCAGGTATTGCAGAACGTATGGTCGAGGACGCGACAGACTGGGTGGCAGATCAATCCACACCGACTGGACAGCCCTACACTGGCCTGCCGTGGGTCCGAACAACACTGGCGCGCGCGACTGCTCTCGCAAACGCAATGTCACTGATGAACTGGAAGATGGTTGAGGCTACTGCATCTGGAACAGTTGACCCTGGCCAAGCATCAGCAGCCAAAGTTTTTGCGACTGAGGCCGCAATTGAAATCTATCGGCTTCTATTGGAACTCGTTGGATCAGCTGGAATGAACATTTCTTCCGTGCCACGTTCATTGACGGACGGTCGTCTCGCGCTTATGAATCTCTCAGCCCAAATCAACACCTTTGGTGGTGGTGTAGCTGAAATTCAAAAAGAAATTGTCGCGTGGACAACACTCGGCATGACTAGGGGGACACGATGACTGTAGCTATCGGATCAATGACCTTTCTCCCTGACGGAGATCTCGCGGACTTCGACGCTCTTGTCGGAAAGATCCTCACCGACCGTTCAACTGACGAACGAGTTGCAGAGCTCGATGCCCAACCGGGCGTATGGGACGAAGACCTGTACCAGACCATGATTAGTTCGGGCGTCATATTAGCTCTTGTCGGAGACAGAGATGAAGAGGGTCTCGGAGCCCAGGGAATGTATCTACTAGCAAAACAAGCAGGAAGAACGTTACAACGTACTCCGTTGATTCCCTCTGCAGTTCTGGCTCTTGCCAGTTTTCGCGCTGGAAATTCGGATCTTGCGGAAGAGATTGCAAATGGACAGGTGCGCGTTGCAATCTGTGATCCAACTGATCTTGAATCGGTCGCTCTAGCAGATCGGCTGACCGGCACGTGTGGTTACGTAACACATGGTGCAATGGCCACCCATTTCCTTGTTCTCACAGACGATGACCGTGCTGTTCTAGTTCCTGCATCCGCTGACGGTGTAACAATCGCAACAACAGGATGGGGATACACCGAAGATGTATCGCTGACGTTCAATGTATCTGCTGTCCAAGCAGATGTCCTTGACGGTGTACCTGCGTCGACAATACGTGCATTCTGGCGAATGGCAGTAGCAGCCCTTGTGGCAGGAGCAGGGGCCGAGGCGGTCGCTCGTACGGCACAGTATGTAAGTGAACGCCATCAGTTCGGCGCACCTTTGTCCACAAAGCAGGGTGTAGCACATCGGGCCGCTGACGCACACATCGACGGCGAGTGCATCACACTAACAACGTTACAGTCCGCGGTGCTTCTCGATGATGCTCAGGCATCCGTATCTGCCCGCCATCAAGCCAGCCTTGAAGCGGCGTGGTGGGCGGCAACTGGCGGTGTGAGAATCGTCCATGCCACTCAGCACCTACATGGGGGTATGGGCGCTGACACCGACAACCACATCCACCGTTTTTTCACCTTCGTTAGAGGCTTAGCAATGACGCTCGGCCCGGAAGACCGTCTCCTCGAGGCGCTAGGAGGCGCACTCGTCGAAAACATCCAAAGGAGAACTCAATGACCGCCGTAACCAACACCTCGGCACTGACAACTGCCGCTGGAATCATACAAGCTCGCAAACATGACACCCACCCTGGCATTTACTGCGAAGACCAGGTTTATACGTGGCAAGAGTACTATCAACACGCGGTTCGCTATGCGAAAATCGTCGACCAATTACTTGTAGACAAAACACCTCGCCACGTGGGAACTCTGATGGAAAACCTTCCGGAGTACATGTTCATTTGGGGTGCGTGTGCTTTAACCGGATCGGTGCAGGTCAGCTTGAACTCCACTCGTCGCGGGTCCGAACTCGCTGAAGATGTTTATGCCACAGACTGCCAGTTCATTCTTTACGGCAATGCTGAAGCCGAAATTGTGGCACAGATGAATCTTGAGGGAGTTCCAACCTACAACATCGACGATCCGTCATTTCAAGAACGCTTAGCGGGCATGGATTGTCACGAGCTCGAGTCTCATCCGGAAGCCTACGACACGTCCACAATTCTCATGATGCAATTCACCTCGGGTTCAACGGGGCGTCCTAAAGCAGTCATGGTCTCAACCGGGCGTTTTGCGCTGGCTGCCGCATACACGTGGGGCGATATCGGGCCAGAACACGTGGCGTACAACGCGATGCCACTGTTTCACTCAAACGCGATTTTGAGCTCGTGGGCCACAATGCTCTACCAAGGTGGAGGTTTCGCTCTGGCTCGTCGGTTCTCTGCGTCAAGGTTTCTTGACGACGTGCTCCGCTATAACGCAAACTTCTTCAATTATGCAGGCCGGACTCTGAGCTACATTCTCTCGCAGCCAGAACGGCCAGAAGAATCCAAGACGAAGCTAATGTACGTCTTTGGAACCGAGGCAACACCGCGTGATCGTGCTGAGTTTGCGCGCCGGTACGGAGTTGCGCCAATAGAATCCTATGGTTCATCCGAAGGTGGTCTATCGATCACACGTGTACCTGGTACACCGGAAGATGCTCTTGGAAAGGTACAACCCGGAATGCCATACCGCGCAGCTGTGGTTGATCCCGTCACATTAGAGGAAAAACCTCCCGCTGTGTTTGGTCCAAACGGGGAAATTCTCAACAAGGCTGAAGCTATAGGTGAACTGGTTGCTCTTAACAACGGACACGCGTTCGAAGGCTATTACAAAGACGAAACAGCAACTGCAGAGCGGGTCCGTGACGGACACTTCCTGTCTGGAGACCTTGGCTATGCTGATGAAAATGGTTACATCTACTTTGCTGGACGTCTAGGAGACCGCTTCCGAGTAGATGGCGAGAATTTTTCGGCTGCACCAATCGAAAGAATCATCGGACGATACCCCCGGGCACTCCTGGCAGCTGTGTACCCAGTTCCAGACGCGATTAGTGGAGATCAAGTAATGCTTGCTCTCCAATTGGAAGACGACAATCCGTTTGACCCCGAAGATTTTGCGCAATTTCTCAAAGAGCAACCAGATTTGGGAACAAAATGGGCGCCGCGGTACGTGCGCATTGTGACAGAGCTACCCACCACCGCAACTCGCAAGATTGACAAACCGTCACTACGTCGCGAGCGTTGGGACACCAGCGACTCTGTCTTTATTCGCGACGAACGTGGTATTGCGTACCGGCCAGTCAATGACACGGTACGCCACGAGATCCGGGAACAGTTCAAGGAACACGGACGCGAAGGAGCGCTCGATAATGCTTGATAACAACACACTGACCCTTGCTTCTTTAAGTGAAGCGCAAGAAAGAGTGCAGGCGATCATTGATTCGGGAGAAGCGCGGAAGTATGTCGCCCGTGACCGCGTTGACGAATCGCGTGTCAACGTTCTCTGTGACGTACTGGGAGACAATAACCCGATCTACCGGAGCGAATCTGCCGCAAAATCAGCGGGGCATCCCGGAATCGTTGCGCCACCCGCAGCTTTACAAGTTTGGACTATGAATCTGCTTGGTGAAGATCCTGGCGAGAGTCCGGTGGATAAGGCGTACCAGTGTCTTCGCGAGGCTGGCCTCAATAGCGTTGTCGCAGTC
Source organism: uncultured Brevibacterium sp. (assembly GCA_902489185.1). Lineage (GTDB taxonomy): Bacteria > Actinomycetota > Actinomycetes > Actinomycetales > Brevibacteriaceae > Brevibacterium. Next base: position 12,281 of record CABTZC010000008.1, read on the forward strand.
AACAGTGAGCAACATTATGACCGCTATGTTCTTGCGGGAGAAAAGCTCACTAGTACTGAAATTGTGGAATCGCTGAGCAAGCCAAAACAGACAGGACTTGGTGTCGGAATGTTTATTACTACTCTGCTGACCTTTACCAGCGAGACCGATGAGCAAGTCGGAACCATGCGCTTTCGAACACTCTGGTATGCCCCAGGTATTTCCCTTGACGATGTGAAAGGCAACTGACATGAACCAAACTCTCCGCCAGCGACCTGCGTTAAACAAAGACAATCAGTTCTTTTTCGATGCGCTTACTGAAGGCAAGATCTGTGCTCAACAATGTTCATCATGTAATGAGTTTCGTCATCCGCCGGTACCAATGTGCCCACACTGCCATTCATTAGACTGGCGTGCTACTGAAATGGGTTCAACTGGAGAACTGGTCATGTACACGGTTGTGCACCACCCGGTAATTCCCCCTTTTGCCAAAGGTTACATAGTGGGCTTGGTCGAACTTGAGCATGGAGTTCGACTGGTGATGAATCTTGAATACGACGAATCCGAGGTTGAAATCGGACAAGAAGTGGAAGTACGTCCTGTTCAATATGATGATGACCTTGTGCTTCCAGCTGGGTTCAAGCCGGGTGCTCCCAGCCGAATCGTTTCTTCAACCGAGTCCGTCACTGACGACGACAAAGCAAAAGGAGTCTCGCCATGAATGTAGAAGTTGGGGCAGCTCTTCCGGAAAAACGAATTCCCATAACAGCAACTCTGATCGCCGGTGGCGCAGTTGTTACTGGTGACTGGAACTTAGTTCACCACGACAAGGCGGCGGCAGAGGACGCTGGGACTCCAGACATTTTTATGAACATTCTTACGACGAATGGACTGGTGGGTGGATATGTCACCGACTGGGCAGGGCCAGCAGCGCGTCTAACCGACGTCAAGATTAGACTAGGTGCGCCCAACTTTCCAGGTGACGAAATGATTTTTTCCGGGCACGTCGATTCCTTCGATGAGACGACCGGGGCCACCACTGTAAAAGTCGAAGGAAAGAATAATTTGGGAACACACGTGTCCGGAATGGTGACACTTGTCCTCAGCGAAGAGGAGAAAACAGCATGACATCGTTTTTCGGAAAAACAGCCGTAGCGGGAATCGGTGCAACAGAATTTTCAAAAGAGTCTGGCCGCACTGAACTCCAACTTGCCCTGGAAGCTTGCAAGGCAGCTTTGGATGACGCAGGTATCCACCCGTCCGAAGTAGATGGTTTCACCAGCTACTATCAAGACACTTCACCATCGATTGATGTCGCACGCGGCCTAGGCTGTGAAAACATTCGCCACTTCAGCATGATTGACTTTGGTGGTGGAGCAGCCGCCGCCACAATCGCGCATGCCGCCATGGCTGTAGCAACTGGGGCCGCTGAAGTAGTACTCGCGTATCGCGCATTTAATGAACGCTCTGGGGCTCGTTTCGGCGCTGCTCTTAATGTCGATTCATGGGGTGTAGATGCTCGAGCTGCTAACTATGCCTGGTATCTACCACACGGTCTCATGACCCCAGCTTCGTGGATCGCCATGTTTGCTAGTCGATATATGAAGAATTACGGAGCAACGAGCGCGGACTTCGGGCGAGTAGCAGTTCTCGACCGCCACCATGCGGCAACTAATCCAAAAGCGTGGTTTTACGAAAAGCCAATCACTTTGCAAGATCATCAGGAATCACGTTGGATTGCCAAGCCACTTCATCTCCTTGACTGTTGTCAAGAGTCAGATGGTGGTCAAGCTTTTGTAGTTACGACTGCAGAGCGAGCTCGTGATCTCAAGCAGAAGACCACTATTATTGCGGGCGCATCACAGGGTGCGACTTATGACCAGCACTCCATGACGAGTTTCTATCGAAAGAACTCTGATCGTCCACTGCCTGAGGCCGGCCTGGCTGCACAGCAATTATGGGATGGTACGGGTCTTAAACCCTCGGACATGGACGTGGCCATTCTGTATGACCACTTCACGCCGTTTGTTCTCGCTCAATTAGAGGAATATGGGTTCTGCAAACCAGGTGAAGCCAAAGACTTTCTGTCTGGAGACATGGGGAAGATCGGGTCCGACCTACCCATGAATACACACGGCGGCCAGCTTGGAGAGGCCTACATTCACGGAATGAACGGAATCGCTGAAGGCGTTCGACAGATACGCGGCACCGCTGTTAACCAGGTTGAGGCGGTGGACCATGTCCTTGTGACAGCGGGAACAGGTGTGCCGACGAGTGCGCTCATCCTCTCGCAAGACCACTAAACGGCTCTAAGCATTAGGGGTTCAACCAACTGAATCTCGAGGCCGGGCTCCTATCAACTGAGCCCGGCTCTCTTTATACGGAAGGATCAACGTGGATCACACAGTAATTGTTGATGGCGTACGTTCGCCATTCGGAAAACGAGGTGGAACACTCTCGGCGCTTCACCCCGCCCAACTTCTTAGCCAAGTGCAAAAAGGTTTGCTTGAGCGACTAGAGCTAGACCCCGCTTCAGTGGAAGAACTGATCGGCGGGTGTGTAACGCAAGCTGGCGAACAGTCCAATAACATCACGCGCACTGCCTGGTTACATGCCGGGTTGCCATACCAGGTGCCGGGTACAACGGTTGACTGTGCTTGCGGTTCCTCGCTTCAATCGACTCATCTCATCGCAGGATTGATCTCTTCCGGTGCGATCAGTGCAGGCATGGCCTCTGGAGTAGAAAGCATGAGCCGTATTTCTCTTGGCTCAGCGGGAGGAAATCTAGGCAGTCCGTACCCTGATGATTGGGCAATCGATTTGCCCGACCAGTTTACTGCTGCAGAACGAATCGCAAAGCTCCGCGGACTGAGTCGTCAGGATCTGGATATGTTCGGCGTGAAGTCTCAGCAACGCGCAGCTGAAGCTTGGGATGCTGGAGCTTTTGACAAGACCGTATTGCCCATTCAGGCGCCCCAATTAGAGGAAAACGGGACAATTGGGGAAGCGATCCAAGTTAAACGTGACCAAGGACTAAGAGAGTCTACGTCTGAATCACTCGCCAAACTGAACCCTATCGCCGAAGGCGGTTTGCACACCGCGGCTACAAGTTCACAAATCTCTGATGGTGCGTCAGCAGTCGTATTGATGTCTGAGTCGCGAGCTAAAGAATTCGGCCTCAAGCCTCGTGCACGCATCATTGGAACAGCTATGGCAGGATCTGACCCGTACTACCACCTAGACGGCCCCATTGATGCCACAAAGCTGGTTTTGCGCAAGACTGGTCGAAGCATAAAAGACATAGATTATGTCGAGATCAATGAGGCATTTGCCTCAATCGTCCTGTCGTGGCAGCAAGAGACAGGTTTCGATATGGACCGAGTCAATGTTTTTGGTGGGGCAATTGCGCTAGGTCATCCAGTCGGAGCATCGGGTATTCGTCTGTTGCTTCAAGCAATTGATGTGCTTGAACAGCGTGACGCTCAAACTGCTCTCGTGACTATGTGTGCAGGTGGTGCGCTCGCACCGGCAACGATCATCGAACGTATGTAAACCAATGTGATGGGCCGTCACCGAGTTTCCGGTGACGGCCCATCATTGTGCGATGCGGAGGTGTGGCACCTTCAGGAAAAGTCGAATTGTGCTTCACCATGAGCTAGCACAGTCGCATTCCGGGGTGTCGTTAGCGCCTCGAACGCAAATGTGGATGCACCCGTAACGCTGACCTCGAAATCTAGTCCGTCGCCTGGAAATACCGGTTGGGAAAACGAAGCGCCAATGTGGCTCAATCCAGTTCCATAACGTCGAGTCAATGCCAACGCGGAAATACCTAAGGTTGCCAGTCCGTGCAAAATTGGACGGTCTAACCCTGCGTTTCGAGCAAAATCTGGATCAATATGTAATGGATTGAAGTCACCATTGAGACGGTAAAGCGCAGCCTGATTGACACGAGTCGGAGCGGAAAGCACTTCGGAAATGTCGGGCTTAGTTAATTCATCTTCTGCTGCCTTGCGGGGTTTAAAGGCCTCGCCCGCACTACCGCAGCCTCCTTCGCCACGAGCCCAAATCTGAGAGACGTGAGTCCATAGAGGACCATCATCGTTGGTCGCTGTGGTTTCCAACTCGATGAGCGCTGCTTTGTTCTTATCAACGACGGCTGAAACGCGACGCCGACTTACTGCCTGCCCAGAGCTCGGAAGAGGGCGATGAACGGTCACATATTGACCGGCGTGAAGCACTTTTCGTAGGTCAATATCGATGCCTGGCATTACCATCTGGGGTGGTTTGTGAGTGCCTGAGCTGGGTCCAGTACCTGCTACAAGTGCGAAGGTCGGTAGTACGGACAGATCCTTTTCATAAGTGAGATGTAGTTCGGGTTCATTTGGAAGACTGCCCGCGCCAAGGCTTAGGTGATAAAGCAGTACGTCTGTGGTCGTCCAAGACAGCGTTTCTTCGGTAACTGACGCTGAAAGAGCTACATTCAAGTCAATTGGCATAATGATCTCCAAGTTTCAATAACTACAAGCGGTTTTAATCGCGTGGAAGCCCTAGGATCCGCTCCGCGATGATGTTGAGCTGCACGTCCGTTGTGCCCCCCGCGATCGTCGTCGAACGTGAACTCAAGAACTGGTGGATTGGTTTATCGGAAAGCTGTTCTTGTTTTAGATTTTCTGTGCGATAGTCGCTTTGCAAGACTTCGGGGCCTGCTTCTTCGATCACGGCTTCCCACAGGTCTTGAATATTTTCTGCAGACACCAGTTTTGCGACGGATGATTCCGCTCCTGGTTGCGCACCCGCCAATGATTTCAGTAAACCGCGCAGGGTCACGAGTGACGCAGCCAGCGAACGACTCAACAGTTGGCCGACGCGGACTTGCGACAGCGAGTCTTCTGTTTTACCACCTTGACGAACTGTATCGAGCAAGGCCGTTTCGCCATTTCCAAATGCACTTCCACCGGTCATATGGATTCTTTCGTTAGCTAACGTTGTGACAGCTACTTTCCAACCGTCGGTTGGTCCTGCGACAAGACAGTCATCAGGTATGAACACGTCGTCAAGGAAGACCTCGTTGAACAGCGCGTCACCGGTGATTTCTCGTAACGGGCGAATCGATATTCCTGGCGTTTGCATATCTAGAAGGAAATAGCCGATCCCTTTGTGTTTAGGTGCTTCGGAGTCCGTGCGTGCCAGCAAAATACCCCAATCCGATTGCCGAGCACCCGAGGTCCAAACTTTCTGCCCTGAGATAATCCAGCCACCCTCTGTGCGAGTAGCTTTGGTTTTCAGACCGGCAAGGTCAGAGCCGGCACCTGGTTCACTGAACAATTGGCACCATTGGATATCTCCACACAGAGAAGGACGAACGAATCGTTCCTGTTGTGCGGCATTACCGAACGCTGTCAGACTTGGCACTACCCAGTTGCCGATAATCATGTTGTGTGGGACGAGTCCAGCGCGTTCAAGCTCCTGACCAATCACAACTTGCGTGAGTGCGTCTGCGTTTTTCCCCCACGGCTGCGGAAGAGTGGGCATTGTGTATCCAGCCTCGGCCAGGTAGCGGATTTGTGCTTCTCCTTCTAGCGCTACCGCCGGGGCAAGCTCGGCTCGAATCTCTGTGCGTAGTTGTTCAGCCTCATCCGGAAGTTCAGGGTCAATCTGTCTCTCAACTCCTGATATCGCCACAGTGCCTGTACGTGCGTACCAGTCGGCGCTCCGACCTAATACAACGCGAGTTGTCTGAGCGCGACGCAAGTAAAAACCTGCAAGATGTTCCCACGTAAAACCAATGCCTCCGAGAGTGTTAATCAATGCTTTTGCGGCCTCTAGTCCAGCATCAACACACTGTGCACCTGCAGCGGAAGCGACCAATACTGCCTGTGGAATTAACTGTGGTTGTAACTGCGTACTATCCATTGCCCGTGCGGCGTCCCAAGCAAGTGCCCGTGCTTGTTCCAAGCAGACAAGCATGCGTGCAACTCGATGTTTGACTCCTTGAAACTGGCCGATTGGCCTGCCGAACTGTTCACGCGTTCGCGCATATTCAGTCGCTGTGTTGAGGCACCAATCTGCCAAACCAACAGACTCTGCACCCAAGACAATGGCTGCTGTCAAGCTCGGTAAGTCATTGTCAAGGTTGAGTAGATGAACAGTTGTGGGGGATTGAAAAGTACATGTAACTAGACGTCGCGTTAAGTCGTGGGACACGTGGACGTCTGTGTTCGCTTCGTCGGTCTTTACCAGAACCCACTGGCGTGTTTCGGTGTCACACGGCAGAATGAGCCATTCGGGTAGGCAACCTGCAATTATCGGAGCAGTAATACCTTGAACAGTCTGACTGTCACTATCGAGAACAATGTTGCCGGGAGACAGCGAAATTGCGCAGTTCGTGTTGCCTGAAATGAGTTGCTCCACGACCTGGTCGTGGTTTCCAGCTTTGTCAAGCAAATATGCTGACAGAGCATTCGGAAGCGTAGGGCCTGGCACCATTTTCTTGCCGAGGGTTTCTGCAGCTACTGCCAGTCCCATCAGTCCAGCGCCACCCCCGCCATTTCGTTCGCTAACCGCAAGCCCCACAACACCTAGTTCTGCCAAACTCCTAGTTACCGTTGTTGCTTCCGCACTAATGTCATCAGCAACAGTGTGGATAAGAGTGTCGTCAACTTCTTTACTGCAAAGCGCATCAATTGCACTTGCTAAATCTTGTAAGTCAGGGTCCAGCGCTAAAGTGCCCATGTCATCTCCTTTGACGAGTCTGCTTGCAAGCTAAACTAGAACGTATTATGGTTTTGCGCAAGCTTACCTCCAATGAAGAAGGAACACTATGGACGTCACAAAACTCGAAGGCAAAGTTGCAATCGTTACGGGCGCGGGAGACGGTTTGGGCCGGTCGGAAGCGCTGAAGCTCGCCAAGAACGGGGCTTCTGTAGTCGTCAACGACATTAACGAAGCAGCCACAAAAGTTGCAGATGAAATTAAACAAGCGGGCGGAAATGCGTTGGCTGTAACCGGCGATGTCTCGCAGTGGTCGAGCGGAGATCAGCTAGTCGAAGCCGCGGTGGACACGTTTGGCTCTCTGGACATCGTTGTAAACAATGCGGGAATCGTTCGTGACACGATGCTTTTTAACCTCACCGAATCTCAATGGGACTCCGTCCTAGCTGTTCACCTAAAAGGGCATGCTGCCGTTTCTAGGGCCGCTGCAACATATTTTCGTTCCAAATCAAAGGATGTGGGTGGGCCGATCTACGGTCGTATCATCAACACAGCGTCCGAAGCTGGCCTTATGGGAGCTGCGGGCCAGCCGAACTACTCTGCAGCTAAGGCCGGGATTATTGCGCTGACTCTTTCAACTGCTCAGGGCCTCGCTAAGTACGGTGTAACCGCGAACGCGATAGCGCCACGTGCGCGGACTGCAATGACAGCGGAGGCCTTTGCGGCCGAAGAAGGTAACAATGGGCTTGACGTGCTTTCGCCGGAACGTGTGGCAACTCTCGTTGGATATCTAGCGTCGCCGGGAGCCTCGAATGTTAGTGGGCAATTGTTTATTGTCTACTCTGATTTCGTGGCTCTATTAGCTCCTGCGACCGCTGATCATGTGTTCCGTGCAAATGATGGCGTCTTCACAGAAGAAGAGCTTTCTGAACAATTCGCAGCGGTTTTTGAAAACCGGGATCCGTATAAAACGTTTGCTGCATACAATCTGGCAAGTCTCGATAACACTGGCTTAACTAATCAGCAGTAACTAATTAGCAGTATTGGGCGACAGTCTTGATCGTTACAGTGTTTCGCTAGCAGACTCCGCTCCCAGTCTGACCTGGAAGGCCGCCCGCCTAGCCTTATGCGTTGGGTGGGAGGTCGGTGCCTGCACCTCGGCGGCGAATCACTGGAATGGTGGGCGTTCCCGGTACCTCTCCGCGGCTCTTGGGGCACCCGCCCGAGGTGGGAGCGGTTCCGTTTGCCGCCTCGGCGGAGGTTCCCGCAGGGACCGCACCCGGCTGACCTGCAGCCCCACCGGCCTGCGCACCAGCACCACCGGCGCACGGCAAACCAGAGCCAGAAGCTCCACCGA
>CABTZC010000009.1 GCA_902489185.1 uncultured Brevibacterium sp.
GCCGAGGACGTGCAGGCACTTGCGCAAAGGTTGTTTGGCGGGCCGTGGGCGCTGTGCTCCCTGGGGCCTGCGGACAACGTGCGGTTGAACCCTAAACTCTGACGATAGTCTCAGTTGCGCAAACGTTGTAACGTCCACGTTTGCGCGATAGGCTCAAATTAGTGGTGGTCAGACGACTACCAGCACGTTTTTTGAGGAGGAATAACATGGTTGAGCAGTACACGCTCCCGGACCTGCCCTACGACTACGCAGCACTTGAGCCACACATTTCGGCCAAGATCATGGAACTTCACCACGACAAGCACCACGCCACCTACGTCAAGGGCGCAAACACCGCTCTTGAGCAGATGGCTGAAGCTCGCGAAAAGGGCGACTTCTCCACGATTGGCAAGCTGTCGAAGGACCTGTCCTTCAACCTGGGTGGACACGTGAACCACTCGATCTTCTGGAACAACATGAGCCCAGACGGTGGCGACAAGCCAGAAGGCGAACTCGCAGCAGCAATCGACGACCAGTTCGGTGGCTTCGAAAAGTTCCAGGGACAGTTCACTGGTGTTGCTACCTCGATCCAGGGCTCCGGTTGGGCAATCCTGGGTTGGGACATGCTGGGTCAGCGCCTCACCATCGAGCAGCTGTACGACCAGCAGGGCAACGTACAGGTTGGATACGTGCCACTGTTGCAGCTGGACATGTGGGAGCACGCGTTCTACCTCGACTACCAGAACGTCAAGCCTGACTACGTCAAGGCATGGTGGAACGTTGTGAACTGGGCAGACGTCGCGGCTCGCTTCGATCGCGCACGCAACCAGACCAAGGACGTTTTGCTGGGCTAAAAGTTCATGTCTGACACGTGCCGGGAACCCTGCGGGGCTCCCGGCACGTTGTGTTTTGCGCTGTTTCAGTCGACGGGGCGACGTACGCGGCTAGGCAACCCAATCTTCTTAGCGAACACGGCCATCCACACGGCCCCCGCGATTCCGGCTACACCAATCGCCACGATCCCAGCACCCAGGGTGGCGAACGTGACAAACGCGGAAACCACTGCCGGTCCGCCCACGCGTCCGGTGTTAGAAAACAGCGACCAGATGCCTAAGAACCGGCCGCGGTTCTCACTGGGGCACAGGTCCGCCCCTATCGTCATGTTGATCCCGGCGCCCAGCCCGTTGCCCAACGCCATGATCCCAACGGCCACGAACGCGCCGGTCACGTTCGGCCAGATCACCAGCGCTAAGAACCCGGCACCAAAAATGCTCACACACGCGATCAGCGTGGGCGCACGCCCCAGACGGTCCTTCGCATAGCCTCCGGGGAACATGATGACTAGCTCGATGGCCGCTCCCAACGCGATCAGCAACGACACCACGGCTTCGCTCAGCCCAATCGAATGCCCCCACAACTGCACGATCACCGGCTGCACAATCCGCAACCCCATCAAAACCATGACCGGCAGCCCGGCTAAGATGACCGCCGTCCAGTTGACGCCGCGCAACCCGGGTGACGCCCCTCCCGAGGTGTCCGCCACCTCGGCCGCGTCTGACTCCCTGGCAGCATCCGGCGCCGTGGAAGCGCCGGTGTCTGACACCTCGGCGGAATTTAACCGCGTCCCCGCACCCATGGGCGAATACAACAGCGCCACCGCAACCGCCGCGCACATCGTGGCAAACACAAACACTGACCACAGCGGGAACACCATGACCAAAACAGCGCCGGCGAGCGGACCAGCCAAGTTACCCACGCGGATAGTGCCACCCAAAGCGGTCATGGCGCGGCCGATGAAGTGGGTGGGGACGTTGCGGGTGATGAACGACTGACGGGCTAGCGTCCACACCGCCTCGCTGGGAGCGCGTAGGAACAGGCTGGCCGCATACAATGTGACGGCGACGGGGGCACCCAAAACGCCAGGCCCGGCCGCCAGCGAAAGCACAGTCACACCCGAAACCACGGTGACCAAGGCGGTGGCGATGAGCATGGTTGATCGGTCGCCAAACCGGTCGATCAGCACGCCGGCCGGAACAGCGAACGTCAGCTGGATGATACCCATGATCGCCACAATCAGCGACGCAAACGACGGGGTCGCTCCCACGTTCAGCGCACCCAACACGTACACGGGTAACGTGGCGCCCAGCCCCGTGTGAAACAAGAGCGAGGGCGCGTAAACCGGCCAGAAAAGTTGCTTGTACATGTAGGGGTTAGCATAGAACCGAATCAAATCTGAGGAGTGTCGGTGTCTAACATTCGAGTCGCAGTGCTGGGAGCACAAGGTCGTATGGGGTCACACGCAGTGCGTGCCCTGGAAGCAGCGGACGGAATCGACGTGGTGGCTACCCTGGGGAGCTCCGACTCCCTGGAACAGGTGGTGGAATCCGGTGCCCAGGTCGCAGTTGAACTGACCGTTCCGCGTGCAACTGAAGACAACGTGCGTTTTTTGGTCAGCCACGGCATTCACACCGTCGTTGGAACCACCGGGTGGGACGACGACCGTTTGAGCAGGCTTGAAGACCTGTGCGCCGAACACCCCCAGGTTGGCGTGCTCATTGCGCCAAACTTCTCGATTGGTGCGGTCTTGGCCATGCAGTTCGCGGAAATGGCGGCGCCGTACTTTGACTCGGCTGAAGTGATTGAAATCCACCACACGCGCAAGCTCGACGCGCCCAGTGGAACGGCCGTGTCAACGGCTAAGCGCATCGCCGCGCGGCGCGCGCAGGCGGGCCTACCGCCAGTGCCAGACGCAACCGAAACTGACCCGCACGGCGCGCGCGGCGCGGTCATCGACGGGATCCACGTCCACGCGGTGCGCCAACTTGGCATGAATGCCAGCGAAGAAATCCACTTTGGTTCGGCGCATGAGGCGCTCACCATTCGCACGGACTCGCACTCGACCGAGGCCTTCATGCCTGGAATCGTCACAGCAGTAAACACTGTCGCTGACCGTCCTGGGCTCACGGTTGGACTCGAGAAGTACCTGTAATGTCGAAAGCGAAAATCGGCGCGATCATCATGGTCGTGCTCTTGGGTGCGTACCTTTTAGTGATGGTCAACCGTGGGTGGATCTTGCTCACGGACCCCGAGCCCATCGCCAAGGTCATGGGGGTCGCGCTTTTTGTCCTTCCGGTGATCGCGGTGTGGGCGATTGTGCGCGAGTTGTTCTTTGGTGCCTCCATGGAACGCCTGGCGAAGATCCTGGAGGAGGAAGGCGGGCTGCCGCCTGACAACCTTCCCCGCACACCCGGTGGTCGCATCATTCGCGAAGCTGCAGACAAAGAGTTCGAAAAGTACCGCGCAGAAGCCGAAGCCGACCCTGACAACTGGCGAAGTTGGTTTAGGCTTTCGTGTGCTTATGACGCTTCAGCGGACCGCAAACGCGCCCGGTCCACCATGCGCAAGGCGATCAAACTTCACGCGGGGGATGAGAAACGCTAGCTACCCGCCCGCGCGGGAACCAACTTAGCCACACCAGAACTAGCTAGAGATAGCACCTGCTCAAGTGGGCCTCGGGGGAGTACGAACACCTTCCACAGAACTGCCGCGAAAACAGCAACATAAATGTGAAGTGCGTATTCTGGCCACGGTCCCAGCGGGAACTGCTGTGTGATCTCCAGGAACACCACGTGACCGGAGTAGATGGTCAGTGGCATGGACCCTGGTGCAGAACAAATAAATAGCCACACTCGTCCTGGCCCTTCACACAACTGGTGTGTGGGGTTTTGTTCAAACGTGTTTCCGAAAGAGCCCAGCGCGTTTGAAACCAGGCAGCACACACCAATGACCACCAGTGCGACGCCTATTGTCCCAGCGAGGTCGAGCGTGGTTCCCGTGTGCGGTGCTGAAACCGTGAGCCAACACCACGTGTCGGTGGGTGTCACCCCGTGAGTTCCTGTAATGAGCAGCTCATCAAACATCTTGTCGTAGTTGTCGAGAGCAGACTCTTGGAGTGCGAAGAACCCGGCGGGTGACGCTGTCATCAGGAGCCATGAGAAGGCTTTCGCAAGCACGGCCAGTCCGGCACCAACCGCGACTGCGCTCCAGCAGGTGACCGTGCGGTACCAGTTGAGGTGACCCAGGGACATGCCTATCAGGATGTATCCCAGCCACTGGAGGACGGGGTAGTAGCCGGTGAGGCCAATAGCGGTGAGCAGGTACCCCGGCTCGGCCAGCATAAAAAGGTTGGGGATCTCAAACGCCTGGGGCAACTGGAAGTGGTTGCGAACCGCGAAGCTGATGAGCGGCGTGACAATGACCCACACAAACGCGAGCACTCCCAGCGTGCGTGGCCCGGCGCGTAAGAACAGTGACGCGATCACGAACATGATTCCGTAGTTCACCAAGATGACTGCCACGTGAGTGGTGAACAACCCCAGGATCAAGCCCAGGACCACGATGCACAGCCCGCGCGTGATTAGTCCTGCGGCCGCCCGGGCCCACCCTCCACTTTCCAGCGTGCGCCGGGTGGAGAGGACTATCGAGATTCCGGCAATGACTGCGAAGAGGGCGGATGCGCGTCCGGCAAAAATGGAGACCGAGGTGGCCTCGCCTGCGATGGTGACCAACGGGATGATGTGGGTTGCGATCATGCCGAAGATCGCGACGCCACGCGCGGTGTCGATACCGATATTTCGGTTGGCCGGCGCTAGACGGTTGACAATGGCGCTCCCGAAGGAACGTGACGAGCGCGAGGTGCCAAAACCTTCTGCGGGAAAAACCACACCTCGAGATTAACCTGATTGCTGGCCGTTGCGGGTGAGCCACGCGCGCAAACCTTGAGCGTTGGACTGTTGAGCGCTGTAGAGTAGAGGACATGGCTATGATTCATAGTGCGTACGCGCAGCGGGCACAAGATGCTTTCGGTACGGTAGGTACGGCGATGATCACCCCTTTCGCGCCAAATGGGGCAATAGATTATGACGCGGTGCAGGTTGTAGCCAACTATCTGGTGCAACAAGGCAACGACATGCTGGTGGTCTCGGGTACCACGGGTGAATCGCCCAGCACGACCGATGAAGAAAAAGAACAACTCCTCAAAGTTGTCCGCAGTGCGGTAGGCGACCACGTCAAAATTGTTGCCGGTGTGGGCACTAACGTGACAGCGCATTCGATTGAGCTTGCCAAGCAGGCGCAAAGGGCTGGCGCTAACGGCCTTTTGGTCGTCACCCCGTACTACTCCAAACCGTCACAGGACGGTATTCGTGCGCATGTGGAAATGATTGCGGACTCAACTGAGTTGCCGATCATGCTGTACGACATTCCGGGACGTTCCGGGATTCCCATGGAGTCAGAAACGCTCATTCGCATGGGGGAACGCCCGCGGGTTTTAGCTGTGAAAGACGCGAAGGGCGATATCGCTGCATCCATGGACGTGATGACGCGATCCGACCTGGTCTACTACTCAGGTGAGGACGCACTGAACCTTCCACTCATGGCAGCCGGAGCTATTGGGCTGGTGTCAGTTGTGGGGCATGTGGCGGCAAAGGACCTTGCCTGTATGGTTGACGCGGTCCACAACAACGACCTGATGCAAGCGCGTCATGTGGCCGCAAACCTGGTGCCCACCGTGGATGCTGTAATGAACCGTATGCCCGGAGTTGTGTCGGTGAAAGCAGCGCTGGAACTTGCCGGAATTATTCAGCACCGCGGAACTCGCATGCCCCTGTTGCCTGCAACAGAAGAGCAGGTGGAGTTTCTGCGATGCGCTTTGGATGGATTTATAAACCCGTAGCGCGGGTGAAATGCGCTTGTTTTTTGATGAGAAAACGCATGTAGAAAGTACATACAGTGATTGATTTATTGTCCGAATTGAGTGACCCACCTAAGGCGGACCCAGAAGCGTTGCGCATTGTGGCGCTGGGCGGTCTTGGCGAAGTGGGCCGAAACATGACCGTGTTTGAGTACCGCGGAAAAATTCTGGTGATCGACTGCGGTGTGTTGTTCCCAGAAGAGGAACAACCGGGAATTGACTTAATTCTGCCGGACTTTTCGTACCTGGAAGGCCGTGAAGACGACGTCGTGGGACTTGTGCTCACCCACGGGCACGAAGACCACATTGGTGCGGTGCCGTACCTACTGAAGAAGCTGGGGGACGTGCCGATCCTAGGGTCCACACTGACCCTTGCGCTGGTGGAAGCGAAGCTCAAGGAGCACCGGATTCGCGCAACCACCCGCATCGTTGCAGAAGACGACAAAGACCAGCTGGGTCCGTTCGACCTGGAATTTGTGGCTGTCAACCACTCGATTCCAGATGCTCTGGCAGTGTGCGTGCGCACGGGTGCAGGAACCATTCTGCACACCGGTGACTTCAAGATGGACCAGCTGCCACTTGACGGCCGTATCACCGACTTGCGGTCGTTCGCGCGTTTGGGTGAAGAAGGCGTGGACCTGTTCCTCACCGACTCCACGAACGCCGATGTTCCCGGTTTCACCTCCATGGAAAAAGACATTGGGGCTGTTCTTGAAGCGCAGTTTGGCCGTGCTGAGCGACGCATCATTGTGGCGTCCTTCGCCTCTCACGTCCACCGCGTCCAGCAGGTGTTAGAAGCAGCATCCGCGCACGGCCGTAAGGTCGCACTGGTGGGCCGGTCCATGGTGCGCAACATGAAAATCGCCCAGGAACTTGGCTACTTGAACGTGCCACCGGGCGTGCTCATCGATATCAAGCACGTGGACTCACTGCCTGATGACCAAGTGGTGCTCATGTGTACGGGATCGCAAGGTGAGCCCATGGCAGCGTTGTCGCGCATGGCTAACGGTTCGCACCGCGTGACCGTGAATGAAGGCGACATGGTGGTACTGGCTTCGTCCTTGATCCCTGGAAACGAAACCGCGGTGTTCCGGGTCATCAACGGGCTCATGAAGTTGGGCGCCAAAGTGATCCACAAGGGCAACGCTAAGGTTCACGTGTCTGGTCACGCATCGGCAGGTGAACTGTTGTATGCGTACAACATTGTTAAACCCCGAGGTGTCATGCCGGTCCACGGCGAATGGCGGCACATGCTTGCGAACGCGAAGCTTGCGATTGACACGGGTGTTCCGGAAGATCACGTTGTCGTGGCTGATGACGGTTGGGTTGTGGACCTTAAAGACGGCAAGGCTCGCGTTGTGGGCGCCGTGGATTGTGACTACGTGTTTGTTGACGGATCGTCAGTGGGTACCGTCACCGAATCGGATTTGCAGGACCGCCGCATTCTGGCCGGTGAAGGGTTCGTGTCGATCTTTATGACGGTGGACAAGTCAGACAAGAAGGTGCTGGCGGGCCCGGTCATCCATACCCGAGGTGTCGCAGAGTCCGACCGGGTTTTCGACACGATCAAACCCAAGATTGAAAAGGCAGTTGCGGACGCCCTGGACGATGGGATTGTCGATGAGCACAAGCTTCAGCAGATTATCCGTCGCACCATTGGACGTTGGATCTCCTCGAAGCTTCGTCGCAAGCCCATGATCGTGCCCATGGTGGTTATCGTCTAAAAGACCGGGCCGTGGATGCTGGTCGAATGTACGAAGCTAGGAAGTCTCCCACATGCGAGATGAACACGGGCCGGTAGAAGACGTTCTCGCGGGCGTTGGGCCCCGGTTGCGACGCATTCGTCAAGCTTGTGAACTCACATTGGGAGACGTAGCTGATTCGACCAGCATCTCGGTGTCAACCTTGTCCCGTCTGGAATCAGGTGAGCGAAAACCTACCCTGGAGCTACTACTGGCACTGTCGGGTCTGTACGATCTGCCTTTAGATGATTTGGTGGGCGCCCCTCCTGTAGGAGACCCCCGCGTGTATCAAAGGCCAGTGAGCCGAGGTGGCATAACGGTGGTGCCTCTGACGCACTTTCCGGGACCTCAGCACGCGCTCAAGATGGTGATTCCGTCAACCAGGTCAGTGCCACACTTGTGCAGGCACAGGGGGTACGAATGGCTCTATGTCCTTTCCGGGGAACTTCGACTCATCGTTGGTAGCCACGACGTGGTGCTGACGGCAGGTCAGGCCGCCGAGTTCGACACCACGACTTTGCACTGGTTCGGCAGCACCGGAGAGTCACCAGTGGAGATTCTCAGTTTGTTGGGTCTGCAAGGGCAGCGGATTCATCTCTCAAGCGCGATACACGCTGAGTCACAAACAGCGACGAACGATAGTTCGAACGATGCGCCCTGAAAGCCAAAGCCCGGCTCCGTAGCTGGCGTGAGCTCGCAGGCTTCCCATGCGTGCCTGAGCGGGATTCGGGATTTTCGAAGCAGCGACACCCATGCCAAAACCAGGCTGCATGATTAGCCAGGGTGCGGCAACGGTACCCACGCCCCACGCGACAGCTGTGTCGAAGCGGGGGCGTTTCAGCCAACCGGGGTCAGCTACGGCTAAAGCCACGGCGAAACCGGTTCCGATGGCGTAGTGCGCTACCCAGCCAATCTCTTTCTCATGGGGGACCGGCTCAGCATGCATGATTGAAGTGTGCGCAAACTTGCCGTTGCGCATGTGCCCGATCCATCTGCCAACCATGGCGTAGTCCAGTGATCTCACACCTCGGGTACGGCGAAGCACTTCCGCAACTGCGTCCATCGTTATCGTTGCACCAATACCTACTGCTGACGCTTGGACAAGTTCCCCAAAACCAATGCGCATGCTTGACTCCTTTTGTTGGTAGGCACCCATTACCCCATGCCTACAAGAAGTCCAGCAACTCATTTTGCTGTTTCAGCAAACCTCGAATGTGGTGGCTAGTGATGACGCCGAGGTCTCAGTGCGACCCTGCCCAGCGGCGAGTGAGTTGCTGGGCAGCTGTGTGCAGAGTGTTGGCCACGTCTGCGTACTTTTCCGGCCCCAAGCGTGACGTGGGGGAGCTGACGGAAAGCCCCGCGAGGCTGGGGGCGCCTGGTACAAAAACTGCCAGGCACCTCACGCCCACTTCTTGTTCTTCGTCGTCGAGCGCATACCCGGTGTCTCTGCACGTGCTTAAGTCTTCGATGAGTGCGTCCCGAGACAGTAGCCGCGGTAACCGGATCTTGTCCAAGAGTGTGTGAACTTGGTCATCGGACATGGTGGCAAGAACGGCTTTCCCAACACCTGAACCCCACACAGGCACGTGTGCACCCACCTGTGTAAACATGCGCATGGACCGCTGAGACGTGGCTTGTGCAACGTAGGTCATGACATCGTTGGTGAAATAGGCCAGGTTCACCGTCTCACCCAGTGCGTTTGCGAGTTTGTCTAGAACGGGCTGAATCGTGTGCCCAGACTGTTTAGCAGCTTCCGTCCCCAAGCTCACAAGAGCAGGACCTAAAGCGTAGCGTTTGTCTGTTAGCTGCGTGACGTACCCGCGAGCAGCGAGGTTTGACACGATGCGGTGAACGGTGGGAGCCGGAATGTCTAGCGCGTTGGCAATGTCAACACTCCGAGCAACCCCACCCATGGACCGCATTGTTTCAAGCACGTCAAGCATGCGGTTGACTGACTGAATAGTTGCCATGGTCAGAACTCAGCGCGCATCTGGACGTGGGGAGTCAGAACCGGAAGACACCTCGGCGAGTTCAGGGAACGCCGCCTGCTCACTACCTGGAGTTACCAGGCTGTCGTTAGGGACAGGCTTGTGCTTAGCCGCCAAGACGATAGCGGTGGCGATACCAGCCAGGCACAGAACGAAAACGATCGTGCCCAGGTTGAAGCCAAGTCCCCACACCCACATGTAGGCGACGGAACCAGCCAGAAGCGAGTAGACAACCATAGGGATGATGGTCTTGCGGATGATGTGGCCTTCCTTGCCCAACAAGCCGACGGTCGCAGCTGCTGCTACCACGTTGTGGACCGACACCATGTTTCCTGCGGCACCACCAACAGCTTGAGCGGCGACAACGGTTTCAGGGCTGGGGGCACCGATCCCCGCACCGGTTGCGAACTGGAACTGCGAGAACATGTTGTTGGAGACCGTGTTAGACCCTGCGACGAATGCACCCAGGGCACCAATGAACGGTGCGATGAGGGGCCAGTTTTCGCCCATCGCTGATGCTGCTGCAGTGGCGAGGGTAACTGGCATGGAATCAAAGCCGGAGTCGTTGAACGCTGGGCCGGAGTTGATGAACACGCGAACCATGGGCAGTGAGCACAACAGGGCGAATGCAGCTCCGGCGATCTGGCCACCGGCAATCTTCCACGACTCGGCAATCTGCTTAGCCGACATTCGGTGAAGGGCGTAGGTCATGAAGCACACAACCAGGAAAATCGCACCGGGGGAGAAGAGCAGGTCCATCTTCTGGGAAAGTCCTTCCTGACCCAGAATATTCTTCACAGTGAGGACTGCGTCTTGAGCGAGGAATTTCTTGATGGCAGGGACGTTGCGCGTGATCAGCAGCAGGGCGACCACAAGAAGGTATGGCAACCAGGCCTGGATTAGAGGCATGCGCTTCTTAATGTTTGCCGCTTCAGTCTGTGGGCGCATAGTGCCCATCCACTGCTGAGGCCAGGCGGCGCGGTTAGCGAAGTCCCACGTGTCGCGTGGGGCGAGGAAACCTGCTTTGGCGGCCGGCACCACGATTGCCAGACCAATGAGACCACCGATGAGCGATGGGAATTCGGGGCCCATGAAGGTGGCAACTGCCAGATAAGGCAGGATGAACGCCAGTGCCGCGAAAACTGCGAAGGGTGCAACCTTCAGCCCGGCTACGAAGCTCTTGTTCTCACCAAAAAATCCGGTCATGAAGCACGCCAGGAGGAGTGGAATAAAAATTCCGCACGTGGCGTGGATAAATGCCACCTGAGTAGCGGTATGGGCCACGAACATGTCTTGAGCAACGGTCACGTTGTCAACAGGAATGCCGAGTTCGGTGAGGCGTTCCAAGAGTCCGTTGGTGGCGTCAATTCCGGAGTCGAAGATACCTTTTCCGATACCTGTAATCATGGGGGTTCCCACGGCACCAAAGCTCACGGGAGTCGACTGGATAAGAAGACCGGCTAACACGGCTGCCATCGCGGGGAAGCCCAGGGCCAAGAGAAGCGGAGCGACAACGGCAGCCGGTGTTCCGAAACCTGCTGCACCCTCAATGAAGCTACCGAACAACCATGCCACGATCACCACTTGCACGCGACGGTCGGGGGAGATGGAGATAAAGCCTGCACGAATCGTGTCGATTGCCCCTGACTTGGTAATGGTGGCTAGAAGCAGGAGCGCACCGAAAACGATCCATAGAAGACCGATAGCAACGAGAATCCCTTGGACGACTGAGGCCAGAATGGTAGTCCCGGAGATGCCCCATGCGAAGAACGCCACAGCGGCCGAGGCGACAAGCCCAACGGGCATGGCGATGACGGCAGGGAGGCGGAAACCTAAAAGCAGGGTTCCTGCGATCACGATGGGGAGAATCGCGAGCAGGGCTTGTACACCGAGGCTGTCCATATGAACGACTTTCTGTGAGTTACATTACGTGATGTGATTCACATCAGTGTGACATAGAACCAAAGTTTATGGGGTATTTGTTCGCGAAAAATGTTCGCGTGGTGAAAGTTTGTTTTCACGTTGTGCAGGTGCATGCGGGTAGTGGGCGCCCGAAGTTCCTTCACGGTCGTTCACGATGTGAAATTTGCATTCTGCAGGACAAAATAATAGTGATATGGTTCACTTTTAAGAGAAGGCAATTTTCGGTGAACCCTGTGGGGTCACGGTGATACAACGACGGACGGAAGGTTGCGGCATGCTAGATGAACTCGCGCAGCAATTGCCTGCTGGAGTTCTGATCACGAACCCAGACACCATGGAGGCGTACCGGCGCGACCGGGCAAATGACCCAAATGCGGGAATGCCACAAGCCGTCGTGCGCGCAACTGAAGTTGAGCACGTCCAAACGGCCATTAAGTTCGCTGCAAAACACAACATTCCAGTCGTGCCTCGTGGTGCAGGATCAGGGCTCTCTGGCGGCTCGACTGCTGTCGACGGTTGCATTGTTATCTCCGTTGACAAGATGAATAACATCGAGATCGACCCCGTCACACGTACCGCTGTGGTTCAACCGGGTGCCATCAACAATGAGGTCAAAACTGCTGCAGCTGAGCATGGGCTCTGGTACCCACCAGACCCGGCGAGTTTCCAGTTCTGTTCGATCGGTGGAAACATCGCGACAAATGCCGGTGGTCTGTGTTGTGTGAAGTACGGTGTAACGACCGACTACGTGTTGGGCCTTGAGGTTGTATTGCCAGACGGACGGTTGGTGCAGCTAGGCGGACCGCGTCTAAAGGACGTTGCGGGTCTGTCGCTGACCAAATTGTTTGTGGGCTCTGAAGGCACCTTGGGCATCATCGTGTCGATTACGCTGCGACTCATCCCGGCGCAGCGCCAACCGACCACGCTGGTTGCTACGTTCCCCACGTTGGAAGGAACCATGAATGCGGTGCTGGAAATCACTCGTAACATGCGCCCGTCCATGTTGGAGTTCATGGATGACGTGTGTATCAACGCGGTAGAAGACCAGATGAAGATGGGACTGGATCGCAGTGTGAAGGCCATGTTGGTGGTGCAGTCAGATGAACCTGCTCAGCACGCCACGGAAGAAATCCAGATGGTCGAAGAAATCTGTAACCGCAACGGTGCTTCCGAATGCTACTACACGGCAGACCCCGACGAAGGGGAGATGTTCGCAGCAGCCCGTAGGGCCGCGATCCCAGCTGTTGAAATGACCGGGACCATCTTGCTTGAAGACGTGGGAGTTCCGATCCCACGACTGGGAGACCTGGTTGTGGGAATTGAGGAAATCTCAAAGAACCGTGACGTCACTGTGGCTGTGATGGCACATGCGGGTGACGGAAACACGCACCCACTCGTAGTTTTTGATCCAACGGATAAGGATCAAGAGGAACGCGCTCACATCGCGTACGGCGAAATCATGGATCTGGCCATGCGGCTGGGTGGAACGATCACCGGTGAACATGGGGTCGGGAAACTCAAGCAACCGTGGCTCACCGATTACCTGGGTGACGACGTGCTGGATCTCAACCACCGAATCAAGAAAGCAATCGACCCGCAAGGAATCATGAACCCCGGTTCGTGCTTCGTGATGGGTTAACGGCCAGCTGGAAACCACCTCGGCGACTTACATACGAAAGGCGCACATGAGTGCTTACACAACTGTCAATGTCGTGACGTATGAAACGGCTGCGCGAGCCGTTGCGCTGACATTGGAGGAAGGTGAAAAACTGGGGCTGAAACTGTGCGCGACCGTGGTTGACCCGTCCTTGGGATTGGTTGCGTATGGACGCGCCGACGGAATGACGCCACACAGCGTCGAAACGTCGAAGAGGAAGGCACAAACTGCCGCCTCAACGCGCAAACCCAGTGCGGCGATCCTGCCGGAGATGGCAACCATACTCGAGCTCGGCTCGGGTGGGATCCTCACGTCGATCGCTGGTGGCGTGCCGTTGTCGTTCGACGGCGAACACGTAGGTGGACTCGGCGTGGCCGGAGGCAAACCAGCAGAAGACGCGCAGGTCGCCCAAAAAGTTCTCGCCCACTTGGGCGCAGACAGTCAATAAACCAGTCAACTATCAGCTCATAACACAACCGCCAAAAGTCTTTTATCCGAACATCATTTAACCGAAGGGAAAACCCATGGCAACGAAGCTTGATCTTCCACAGGGAATGGAATTTACCGCCGAGGTCGCAGATGAGCATCTGAAGGTCCTCACCACAGATGCGTTGGAGTTGATCGCTGATCTGCACCGCAAGTTTGAGTCCGAGCGTCAGGCTCGGTTGACTGCGCGTAAAGAGGTGCAGAAGTTTCTCGACGAGGGTGGCGAGCTGGACTTCTTGGAAGAGACTGCACATATTCGCGAGGACGCTGAGTGGCAGGTCGCTGCTCCTGCGCCGGGTCTGGAGGACCGCCGGGTTGAGGTGACTGGGCCTACGTACCGCAAGATGACGATTAACGCGCTGAACTCTGGTGCGAAGGCGTGGCTGGCTGACCAGGAAGATGCGAACACCCCGGCGTGGGAATCCGTACTGGGTGGGCAGGTGAACCTGCTGGATGCGATCAACCGTGAGATCGACTTTGTCGCAGAGGCAACAGGCAAGGAATACAAGCTGCGCCCGGATGAGGAACTGCCCACGATTATTGTGCGTCCACGTGGTTGGCACATGACTGAAAAGCACATTCTGGTGGATGGCGAACCGGTTTCGGGTTCGTTGGTGGACTTCGCGCTGTACTTTGCGACTGCTGGGCGTAGGCAGATTGAAAAGGGTCTGGGACCATACTTCTACCTGCCAAAGATGGAGTCGTACCTGGAAGCACGCCTGTGGAACGACGTGTTTGTGTACGCGCAGAACAAGCTGGGTGTTGAACAGGGAACGATCCGCGCGACCTGCCTGATTGAAACGTACCCGGCTGCGTTCCAGATGGAAGAGATCCTGTATGAACTGCGTGAGCACTCCTCAGGGCTCAACGCGGGACGTTGGGACTACATCTTCTCCGTTATCAAGACCCACCGGAACAAGGGTGAGGACTTTGTGACTCCTGACCGTGCGGCCGTGACCATGACGGTGCCGTTCATGCGTGCGTACACGGAACTGTTGGTGCGTACATGCCACAAGCGTGGAGCACACGCGATTGGTGGTATGTCGGCGTTCATCCCGTCGAAGGATGAGGCTGCGAACAAGAAGGCGTACGAGCAGGTCACCAACGACAAGACTCGTGAAGCGAACGATGGGTTCGACGGTTCGTGGGTTGCTCACCCAGGAATGGTGGACACGTGTAAGGAAGCGTTCACCAAGGTGCTGGGGGACAAGCCTAACCAGATCGATAAGAAGCGTGAGGACGTCAACGTGACGGCGGCCGACCTGTTGGCTGTTAAGGACACGCCTGGCGACATCACGGATGCTGGTCTGCGTGCCAACATTTCGGTTGGTATCCAGTACGTGCAGTCGTGGCTCAACGGAAACGGTGCGGCAGCGATCAACGGGCTCATGGAAGACGCCGCGACCGCCGAGATTTCCCGCACCCAGGTGTGGCAGTGGATCCAGGCAGGTTCGACCGTGTCTGACACCGGTGAGGTTGTGACCAAGGAATTGGTGCGCTCGCTGGTGGACGAGGAAGTAGCGAAGTTGCCTGAAGGTGACTGGGAGGCTGCGACCAAGCTGTTCGTGGACATGGCCACCGACGACACCTACCACGACTTCCTCACCCTCCCTGCGTATGAACTCCTTCCGTAAGAAGAAGCTGCCGCAGTAGGCGGTAAGGGAGTCGCTCCGGTGAGAGCGGCCTGGGTTGAGAAAGCGGGCTCCGTGACATGTGTCGCGGGGCCCGCTTTGCTGTGTGGCCGAGGTGTGGGTTGGGTTCGTCGTTCTGCCGGCAAATGGGAGTTTCCGGGCGGAAAAGTTGAAGCCCATGAATCGCCTCACCGGCACCGCATGCCAGCGCAGCTCCTCAGCGTGGCACAAGCCATTGCGAGCTAGTCATCGATATCCTTTTAACTGTCTTTGCAGTTGAAGGTTGGATGAGTTGTGTTTGAGCCGAACTCGCGCACATACAAAATTGTGCTCGCATCGTTAATCGTCGTGTGCTTTATTGCCTCAGCGATCATCGCGTGGGACCTCACCCGACCCAATGTGGGCACCGTCTCGACTCAACCCCAAGCACAAGCCACACAAAACAACCCCACACCCGCCACCTCGGACGAACCAACGCAAACAGCGACGACCTCGGCGACCCCAAAACCCAGCCCCACCCCAAAACCAACCCAAGCGAAAGACCGCGACTTCACAACAGACGACATCCCGCGCAACGGATCACAAAAGTGGAACATCAGCGAAAAACTATCCCCCATCAACCACGACGGTAGGGCATTCCGGGTCCACATCCGCATCGAAAAAGACCTACCCTTTGACGTTGACGAAACCACCGCACGCATCATGAAAACCCTGCAAGACGAACGCGGCTGGCAAAACGTCGACAACGTTAGATTCATTCAAGTCGTCAGCCCCAAACGCGCCAACGTCACCATCAACCTGGCCACCCCAGGCACAGTCGACAAAATGTGCGCGCCCCTAAAAACGATCGGCAAACTGTCCTGTCGCAACGGCCACAACGTCATGTACAACGCCGACCGCTGGGTCGACGCAACAGGCGAATTCGACGACCTCGACCAGTACCGCGACTACCTGATCAACCACGAAGTCGGACACGCACTAGGCCACGGACACAAATCGTGCCCAGGAAAAGGCGAACCCGCACCTCTCATGCAACAACAGACCAAAGGCCTACAAGGGTGCAAACCAAACGGCTGGCCCCCCGTGGCGGGACCATAGGGCTGTAACCACTCGGGCCAGCCTTCATCACTGGCTCTAGGCCCGCAACCTAGTGGCGGTGGAACAAGCTCTTCCTCTGATATTTAGGTTCACTCGTTACCTGCATATCCAGACTGCGGAAGATCCCCTCATCCACTGACCCCAAAATGGTCGTGGTGTGCACATCGCACCCGCGCAATTGCGACAACTGATCAATCGCCCGCCTCGAATCTTCGCTGGTCTCAGCCGAAACAGACAACGCGATCAGCACCTCATCCGTGTGCAAGCGCGGATTCTGGCTACCCAAATGCTTCGTCTTGACCGTCTGAATCGGCTTGATCGACTCAGGCGACAACAAGTGAACATCCGGGTCAATGCCCGCCAGATGCTTCAACGCGTTCAACAGCATTGCCGCCGAACACCCCAACAAGTCAGACGTCTTACCCGTGACCAACGTGCCATCAGCCAACTCCATACACGAAGCAGGGGCACCTGTTTCAGCTTCCAGTTCCAACGCTGGGGCCACCACACGCAGATCATCTGCGGTAGCTCTCGCCTTACTCATGACAATCGCTGCACGCTCGGAAAACGTGTTGTCCAAGTCGTTGCGAGCCTCATCAACGAGTGCCTTGTAATACCGGCGCACAATCTCTTTCTTCGACGCCTCCCTGCACACCTCATCGTCGGTGATGCAGTAGCCGGCCATATTCACACCCATGTCAGTGGGGGACTGGTACGGCGAAGAACCGGCCAGGGTCTCCAACAGTGTCTTTAGCAGAGGGAACACCTCAACGTCACGGTTGTAACTGGTGACGCGTTCGCCATATGCCTGCAAATGGAACGGGTCAATGACGTTCATGTCGTTGAGATCGACAGTGGCCGACTCATACGCCAAGTTCACTGGGTGTTCCAACGGCAGATTCCAAATGGGGAAGGTCTCAAACTTGGCGTACCCGGACTGAATGCCGCGCTTAAAGTCGTGATAAATCTGCGACAGGCACGTAGCTAACTTTCCGGAACCCGGCCCAGGTGCGGTGAGAACCACCACATCGCGTTCGGTTTCAACATATTCGTTCAGCCCGAACCCTTCATCACTCACAATACGGCTCACGTTTGTGGGGTAACCCGGGATCGTGCGGTGTTTGGCAACACGCAAGCCTAGACGTTCCAAACGGTCAATGAACGCTTGTGCAAGCGTGTTTTCTTCATCCATCTGAGTGACAACCACCCAATTGACCAAGAACCCGCGCTCGCGGAACACGTCCACCAGACGTAAAACGTCTTCTTCATAAGAGATGCCCAGGTCTGCTCTCACCTTGTGGCGGTGCAGGTCCTGGGCATTCATGGCGATGACAATTTCAATGTCGTCGGCGATGCGTTGCAGCATCTCTATTTTGTTGTCTGGGGTGAAACCGGGGAGGACGCGTGAGGCGTGGT
This sequence comes from uncultured Brevibacterium sp., assembly GCA_902489185.1. Classification (GTDB taxonomy): domain Bacteria; phylum Actinomycetota; class Actinomycetes; order Actinomycetales; family Brevibacteriaceae; genus Brevibacterium. The sequence goes on from CABTZC010000009.1 coordinate 17,673, forward strand.
TGTCGTCGAAGAGCTTCCCACCCATTTCCAGGTAAAGCTTCCCGCCTATCTGGTCACGCCTTTTTCGGATGTGTTCCGACTGCATTTCGATATATCGTTCGCGATCAAAACCGGTTTTCATCCCGTCCCCTTCTATGTAGTTTTTCACCGTTGATGAGTATAAACCGACGAAATGTTTCATGCGCGTTACCAAGGTTTCGTATGCGTTTCCCGCGTTCTCAAACGTCCCAAACAAGAAACGCGCGGAGAGACACAGTGTCTCTCCGCGCGTGCACGTGAGGCTAAGGCCTACGGTAGTGAGAAGGCTACTTAGAACAGTCCAGCGTTCTTCTTGCCACCGTCGGTGAAGGTTACACCCTTGCGGGAGTCCTTCTTGTAGTCGTTGTAGCCGGTTGTGTCGCCCTTAAGACGGCCAACCTGGCTGACCTCAATGTAGTTCGAGATGCGACCCAGCTTGGTCTTTCCGTCACCGAACTTCAGGTTCGCAACCAACTTTTCTTCACCTGGTTCAATAGCGTTCGACAGGGTCACTTCGAAGGTGCGGGTTGAGGTCTTCTTGTCGAAGCCGAGGTCGCGGGTGTACGCACCGTTGAACTGGCCCGAGGTGATGAGGCGGTCAACACCCTTTGGTCCCTTGTTAGTTTTGACCTTCAGCAGGAACGAGGTCTGTGGGAACTCCTGGTAGTAGGAGTCGGAGCCGACGTTCTTCACGCGCAGAGCGACATTTCCGGCATAGCCAGGGACCTTACCTGCGGCAACGGTCAGGCGTGGCTGCAGGTCGTGCTTTGCTTTCTTGGCAGGCTTGGTGGTGTTGACCTTAGGAACCGAAGGTTCTTTGGTCTCAACGACGCGGTTAACTGGCTTGCCGGTACCCTTGCCGCCTTCAGCACCGGAAGCCTTGTCGTACATGCGCACGCGAACTTCGTTCTTAATGGGCGCAAACGCAGTCCAGGCGGTTGGCGTGGACCATGTTCCGTTTGGCTTGCAGTGCTGCTGGGTTCCGGTCATGGTGATGGTGCGGAAGCCGTAGGAAGCTTCACCGGTGTGGCCAGCTGGAACGTCGTAAGGGCCAATCTGCTGTCCAACTTCCCACGAAAGTGAGTAGGAAGCTTCGCCACCAATCGTCTTGGCAAGCGACATTGCAATGCCAGCGTTCACACTTCCCTTGTCGCCACTCTTGGTTCCGCCCAAGTTGATGTCCGTGGACTCCGACTTGCTTCCGTTAACCGACAGTGAAATGGTCTGCGAACGGCTCGTCGACTGAGTCAGCGGAATAGGGGACTTGGTCTTGTTAGTGGTGGAGATTGTTCCAACTGGAGCCCACGAGTCCTTCACCTTGTATACAACGGTGCGGTAGTCCTCTGCGGAGTTACACACTGGGTTGGGGTTAAGGATGTTGGCCTTGATGTGGTCCGATCCGTGCTTGGTGTGCACGATTGGCAGATCAGGGTTCAGGGCGGGGGTTTCTGGGTAGGTCTCTTCGTGGGTTCCACCAGCGAATGCAGGGCTGGCGCCGAACAGTGCTGCAAAGACCGCGGTGCCGGCCAGCGCAGCTGAAGCAGTGCGACGAATGTTCATTGCGGAGTCCTTTTGTGAGAGGGATGTTGATCGTTCGTTAAGCGAATATTGACTCACTTTTCAGTGACGCGAAACATGTTACTCATAGGTTTACGCGGGAGTAAACCTATGAGTAACAATATGAACAAAACTCAGGAAACGTTCAAACTCGAGTCCAGAAACACAGCTGACACCACCTCGGCGAACCCCCGCCTACAACCGCACTCACCGACACAAAAGACGCGCCCACACAACCCGAAATCCCGGACTTTGCCGCGCGAAGTTTTAAGCTAACTACCATGGCGACCAGTACGACTTCCCCCGCTACTGGTACAGTACGCCGGAAGCGTGGAGCACCCACGCAGGCTACTGAACCCGCGGGTGAACAGCAGAAAACTAACCCCGTAACCGGAGCATGGATGGGCATGTCACGCATGGCCGGAGACCGCGCACGCAAAACATTTAGCGAAGACACGGAAACCCCCACCCGTCGCGACGGCACAGGCTTCTTCCTTATTGGCCTGGCAGTCGTCGTAGCGGCGTTTGAGTGGTGGAACATCCCAGGCGTCTTTGGCAACGCGGTACGTGGCGTATTCGAAGGAACCTTTGGCCGAGTAGCCCTGGTACTCCCCGTGGTGTTCGTTCTTTATGCTGTTCGACTGTTCATGCGTGGAAATGAAACCCGCCAGAACAACCGCATTTTAGTAGGAACCATTGCGCTCCTGGTCTCCGCTGCTGGCCTTGCGCATATTGCCGCCGGCAACCCCAGCTTCGTTAACTCGCGTGAGGCCATGGCCAACGGCGGGGGGGGGAGATCGGGAGAGCACACGGCTGAACTCC
>CABTZC010000010.1 GCA_902489185.1 uncultured Brevibacterium sp.
CATCGTTCACAACGCTCACGTTGTTTCAGTTGGTCAGCCTGTTGACCCCAACGCGGTTGTCGGCGCCGCAGACCAGTCCGGCGCCGAGGTGGGTGACATTCCCGTCACATTCGCAGTGACCGTTGAGGAAGCTGGTCGCCTGTCATACGCAGAGTCATTCGCTATCAGCATGCGCATCATGCGAATCGGAAACAACGAAACTGGGTCGAAGGTCGAAGACCAAGACAACTCCTTCGATGACCGTGATCTGCAAGATACGCTTTCGACAGAAAAGGATAACTAATGGGTGTCGCAATCCTCATTAGCGCAGCCGATAACCGCGCAGCAGAGATTCGAGCTTCGTTATCCGATGCTGGCGTCGAAACGTACCGTCAGTACTCTTCAACATCGGCTCTGCTTGCGGCGCTACCAACGGTTCAGTCTGAGATCGACCTGATCGTCATCGACCAGGACCTGGAACCGATGAACTCTTGGGACTTGACCCGAGAGATCACCAGCAGGTTCCCTGCGCTCGCCACCACAGTCGTGATTGACTCCCCCACGCCCGACGATTACGCCCGGGCTATGGACTCCAACGCGCGTAGCGTCATCAGCTATCCGTTGCAGTATGAAGATGTCAATCAAAAAGTCCACTCCGCGTTGCAATGGACTAAGACAGTACGCTCCGCCGTACAAGAGCGGCAGAACGACGGCGGGTCGTCCTCGCTCAAAGGCCGTATGGTCACCTTGACTGGCTCAAAGGGTGGCACTGGGGTCACTACGATTGCAACTCACCTTGCGATCCAAGCCAAAGCAGCTTCCCCTGAGAAGTCGGTTGTGCTGGTTGATCTTGACTCGCAGAAACCTGATGTTTCGATCGTTCTCAACGTCCCCCAGTACCGAACAATCTCCGACTTGCTGGGAGTGATCGATGAACTCACTTCCCGCCAGTTAGAAGATGTGCTGTACACGGCGCCGGAAGGCTACTCGGTACTTTTTGGGCCACTGAACGGCGAAGAGTCCGAGCTTGTCTCTGAGGCAGCAGCCAAACGCATTTTGGGTATGCTCCGGTCTCGGTTCGACCTCGTGATCGTGGACACTGGTTCCACCATGAGCGAGTCAAACTCCGTGGCCATTGAAATGGCGGATGACGCTTATATCGTGGCCACAAGTGACGTGCTGAGTCTACGTGGCGCCAAGCGAATGTCTCAGCTGTGGAAGCGCCTGGGCATCCGCCCCACTGAAAACTCCCGCGTCATTTTGAACAAGGTTGATAAAAAACAGGACCTTCAGCCTGAAGCCTCCCGCAAGATTGTCGGACTACCTGTGGTGGACCAGTATGTCCCCGAATCAATTCGCACGATTGAACTCGCTATGAACCGACGGGACCCATCGCTTGTCCTGAGCGCTTGGTCAAGTCGGATCGCTCGCTTAGGAGTCGAGATGGGCATTGTCGAGCAACAGCTACTCACAGTTCCAGATAAACCGAAGAAAACACGGAAGTCACGCAGGTCACGCAAGTCTGAAAAGGGCTCAAGCGCCATTGAGTTCGTTGGTGTATCGATTCTTATCGGCATGATTGCCCTGATCGGTTTTCAAACCATTCTGGTGGGCATGACCTGGATATTTGCAACAGGTGCCGCAAACGAAGGTGCCCGCGCAGCGGCAGTAGGCAAGTCTGCTACCGCAGCTGCCACCTCCCACACCCCTGGCGCGTGGCGCAACGGAATGTCGGTAAATGAGGGCATGAACACCGTCGAGGTCCAGATGGACGCTCCCACCATTACCAAGTTCAGCAAGGACTTCGCTTTCTCGATCAACACAAGCGCCGGAATCGTACGTGAGGACTGACATGATCAAACAGCTTCTGAAAAAGAAAAGAGAAAAGGGAGTTCTCAGCCTTGAGTTTGTAGGAACGTTTGGAGTGTTCCTATTCCTCTTAGCTATCGCTTTTCAGGCGATGCTTGCAATGTTCGCACTTTCCCAGGCAAACTCCGCAGCCCGCAATGCAGCTCGAGCCGAGGCAATGGTCCCTGGGACTGGCCCGGGTGCTGCACAGAATGCGGTATCCCCCGGCCTTCAAGCACAAGGCGTTCAAACCATCTGTTCGGGTGGACACAACCCTAAAGGTGATGTCACGTGCAAGGTTTCGCTTGGCGTTCCAGTTTTCAACATGCCTGACGCTCCTCGGTGGTTCCCAGAAATTAGGGTGACGCGCGCTTCAACTCAGCCCGTCACAGGATAAGTTTTATGTCGCTTCTTAAACGTGCAGAACAACAGCGGGTGATGCGTGGAACGCAGTCGTCAGACTCGCCCACTTCGCAACGCCATCAGTCGTTCAACGACCAGGTCAACACGTACCGACGCATCCTTCTAGATGAAGTTGACCTTGAAGAACTCTCCAAGCTCGACCGGCAACAGAGGCGCGTTCGTCTCGAACGAATTCTGAGTCATATTCTGTCCCAGCAAGGTCCAGTGCTTTCGGCACGTGAACGCTCCAAGCTGATTCAGCGAGTTGTAGACGAAGCTCTTGGTCTGGGAATCCTCGAACCACTCCTGGCTGACGAGTCGATTACAGAAATCATGGTGAATGGTCCTAAGACCATTTTCGTCGAACGTTCTGGTCGCCTCGAACAGCTGGATTTGCAGTTTGCCAATGACGAGCAACTGATGCAGGTCATTGACCGTATTGTCGCTGAAGTTAACCGACGCGTTGACGAATCGTCACCTATGGTGGACGCACGTTTGCTCACCGGTGAACGTGTCAACGTGATCGTCCCGCCGCTAGCGATGGATGGCCCTACCCTCACTATTCGTCGGTTCCCCAAACCATTTACCCTCGAGGACCTGCAGAACAAGGGGAGCTTTGACGAACTCACTCGTGAGTTCCTTATGGCGTGTGTGAAGGCACGTTTCAATATCGTTGTTTCGGGTGGTACGGGTACCGGTAAGACAACCATGCTCAACGCCCTATCTGGCATGATTCCCGACGGTGACCGCATTGTGACCATCGAGGACTCGGCGGAACTTCAGCTCCAGCAGCCCCACGTCATTCGTCTTGAGTCACGCCCTCCAAACGTTGAAGGCAAAGGCCAGGTGACCATCCGTGACCTGGTAAAGAACTCCCTGCGTATGCGCCCCGACCGCATTATTGTTGGTGAGGTCCGTGGTGGTGAAACTCTCGACATGCTCCAAGCGATGAACACGGGTCACGACGGCTCCTTGGTTACGGTGCACGCGAACAACCCGCTCGATGCGGTATCACGTCTGGAAACTTTGGCCAGTATGAGTGAAATCCGTATTCCGTTCGAAGCATTGCGTGACCAGATCAATAGTGCTGTCGACCTGATTGTGCAGTTGGGCCGTGGCGCTGACGGTTCACGTCGTATGACAGAAGTAGCAGTGGTTACTTCCGAAAGCCGCGAAGAGTTCGAACTCACAACTCTCATGAAGTTCGAGTCAGAACCTCTCACCGCGGACCGCGTAGTTCGTGGTAGTCACGTCATGCGTCAAATTCCCGCTAACATCGCCGATCGCCTGTGGATCAGTGGAAACGGACTCTCTGATCGATTCAACATTGACCCAAATGCCATGTGTGTCAGGACCGCGCAATGATGATTCTCGGCATCATCATAGGTTCGATCCTAGTTCTCACGATCGGCGCGATTGGCGCTGTGACCTACGCGATGGGCTCCACCGAGCAGGTCGATATCGTTCGAGCAGAACGCGGGCGCATACGGGGATCGTTCCGTGAAGAACGGATTCGCCCGCTAGACCGACTCTTCCAACGCACCAGGTTGGGACAGGCTTTGACAACCAACCTCACACAGGCGAATCTACGGTCCATTTACGCTGTTGAGTACTTTGGTATCGCGTTAATCACATGCATTGTTGTCGTGCTGGTGACCGCCCAGTACATTGCTCCGTTTTACGCGCTCGTGTTAGGTGCGCTCGTTCTTTTCTTCGCGTGGAAGATTCTGGAAAGCCTCAAAGAGCGCCAGCGTGAAAAGTTCATCCAGCAATTACCTGAGTTTGCTCGAATCATGGCCAACTCGACTGGGGCAGGGTTGTCAATTCAAACCGCTCTAGGCGTAGCCGCTTCCGAACTCCCCGACCCAGCAGGCCGCGAGTTCGCTGCGCTTAAACGTGAGATCGAGATCGGTACTCCGCTTGACCTGGCTCTTGAGCGCATGTCGGACAGAATTTCCGGTCGTGACCTCGACGTTTTGGTCAGTACGCTGGTGATCGCGCAGCGATCAGGTGGGTCCCTCATTTCATCTCTCCGCGGCATGAGCGACACTCTTGAGTTTCGTAAAGAAACAAAGCGTGAAGTAAAAACACTCGTATCGCAGTCGAGTTACACCGGTTACCTTGTAGCCGCCTTCGGAGTAGGGTTTGTGCTCCTACTTTCGACCATGCACGACACTCTCTTACACGATCTAACGAGCACACTGATTGGTCAGATCGCGATGGGCTTTGCCGCTGTCTGTTACACGATCGGAATCATCGCCATTCAACGACTGGTCAAGGTGAAGCTATGATCCTTTTCGCATTGCTTTTTGCTCTCCTGGCGACTGGTGCAGTAGTACTCCTTTTCCTGGGTTATCGGAGCTTTAAAACCGACCCGTTGGAGTCGCTTTCACCAGAAGACCGCGCGCTGATCAAAGATGAGTCGCGACTTCGTCGGAAGAACAACGGTCTTATTCGCCGAACTGGGCAACGTTTGGCTCCGTCCTTAACCCGACTCTTCGGCGGTAGTTACCGCGACTGGGTCGAAAACAAGATCGTTCTGAACGGACGGAAACAGTTTAGCGACTTCACCGCGTTCATGGAGTACAAGGGCTCAATCGTGTTGCTCTGTGCGCTTGGAGGAATAGCCACCCTGATCGCTCTTCGCACACCTGGTTTCCTCATCGTCTTACTCATTGTGGGATTGTTTCTGCCTGACCTCATGCTTATGCAGTCGGCACGCAAACGCCAGGAACAGATCGATGACGCTCTTCCGGACTTCCTGGATATCTTGGCAATCACCGTGAGCGCGGGTCTTGCTTTCCGCTCGGCACTTGCGAAGGTCACCGAACGCACCGACGGCCCCCTGGCAGAGGAAATGCGCACGGTACTTCACCAGCTTGATATGGGTGAAACGGTGTATGACGCGTTCACGGCTCTGCGGTCCCGAACAACGTCCGACTCATTGGAGTCGTTCATCACCACACTCCTACAAGCAGAGGAACTCGGAGCCCCTCTGGCCGACACTTTGGAAACCATCTCCCTCGACATGCGACAGACCACTGCACAAAAGGCCCGGCAGTCGGCTTCTAAGGCGTCTCCCAAGATCGCAGCGGTGGTTACCATGATTATGGTTCCCGGTACGATGGCCCTGATTCTTGTATCGATGATATTCGTCGCAGGCCTCGACAAGATCGAACTGGGCAATGTCGACTTCTAAACCGCTGAAGCGAAGCGCCAAACGTCACACGACGGTGCTGGAAAACAAAAGCATCGCGACCCCGCTCGTCAAAGCGATTGTCGCTATCCGAATGCTCTTCATCTACCCCGTTATCGCTTCATGGACAGAAACCAACATCACTTCTGGTGAACCTCTTGTCCTTGCGCTCCTGGCGCTCGAATCCCTTGCAGCATTTCTTTTCTGGGATCGAATCAAGAACTTCGTATCGCGTCACCCACTTATTCTGAGTGTCGATATTCTTTTAGTGGTTATCGCAATAGGACCTGCACAGGGCATCTCACCGTACTTCCTCTATTTGGGAGCAACAGCGGTTCTGATCGGGCTACTCTACGACCGTCAGAACAGAACGATTCTTGCCGCTCTTTTAGTTGGGTCATACGCACTTATACCTCTGATCTTGCGCACTACTCCCACCACATACTCGCTATACGGAATTGCAGAGTCGTGCGTTTCCATAGTGATTCTGGTCGTCCTCGTACTGTTGGGGGCGCGGCTTCGTTCTCTGCAACAACGGGTTGATACAGCCGTAGAAATCGCAAGCCGAAATACACGCGAAGCCACCTTGGGAGAAGAGCGGTCACGTATTGCACGCGAACTTCACGACTCCACAGTCAAGTCACTCGTTGGCATTAACTTGCTCAGTGTCACGATTCAAAAACAACCCCAGAACGCGGTAAAGACTGCTGAACTCATACAGTCGGCAGCGACAAGCGCTATCGCTGAGTCGCGTCAACTCCTGAGCTCACTCAGACAAGGTGACGCGGCAAATTTTGATGAGACGCTCCGTTCGTCAATGGGGGAGATCGAAGTTGTGCACGGTGTCGAAGTGAGCCTGTCAAACGAAGGCGGGCAGATTCCTTCCGATCTTCAATACAACGTTCGAAAAATCATTGAAGAAGCAGTGACAAACTCGGCCGTTCATTCAGGAACAGACCGCATAGATGTAGCACTTCGCCGTGACGGAAATTCGCTCACTGCGCGAATATCAGATTACGGTGCTGGGTTCCGCTACGCCCAAAAGAAGCGCGGTCACATCGGGATCGCAAGCATGAGAGAACGGGCAGCAGAGATCGGTGGTCTGCTCACACTGACATCGGTTCCCAGCCAAGGGACCACGGTGACACTTCACATATCCGACGTACAAAGGACAGAACTTGAATAACACGATTCGCGTTCTTATCGCTGACGACAACAGTATTGTGCGAATGGGGCTCGAGCACCTCTTGGGCACAGTGGACTTTGTCGAAATCATCGCGTCGGTAGAGAACGGGGCTTTGGCAGTCGAGGTCGCCAGCGCTCAGAAACCAGACCTATGTCTGCTTGATGTACGCATGCCTGTCATGAACGGCATTGAAGCTGCGCGTGAGATTTCTCAAGTGTGTAAGGTCCTTATGCTTACCCACAGCGAAGACGCTGAGAACGTCACAGCCGCAATGGCCGGTGGCGCGAGCGGTTACGTCATCTATGACGAACTCGAAACAGAATACCTTCAGCACACGCTTCGTTCCGTCATGGCCGGAGCGATGATTGTGTCTCCTTCAGCCTCGAGTGCTCTCTTACCTCAACACAGTGAGCAGAATTCGAATCGATCACTGCCCTCCCGGCCTGAAACCACAGGGAACCCCACGACCAACGACAACTTTGGCTTAAGCAAACGCGAAGTCGAAGTCATGGGCTTAGTTGCTGATGGACTGAGCAATCGGCAAATTGCGGACGCCTTCTTTTTAAGCGAAAAGACCGTGAAGAACCACATCAACAGAATCTTCAGCAAGATGGACGTCTCTTCCAGGGCCGAGGCCGTCAGTGTGTGGCTCAAAAGAACCTAGTCCCCAAGACCCAATTGTGCTTTGGGCCCAGGATTGGGCCTCTGTGCCCTCGCAACACGGCCTCAAACACGGAATAGTTAAACATGTCAGACAGAACGTCAGGCACACCCTCAACCCGGACACATCTCGAAAGGTTAATCATGAACAAGCTTGAACTCATGGCTCACAAGGTAGACGTTAACGCTCGCGCATTCTTCGCAGAACTTCAGGACCGTCGCGAAGCTGGTCAGGGCTCCATCGAATACATCGGTATCGCCGTTATCGCAGCAATCATCGTTGCAGCGATCATCGCATTCTTCAACGAATCGGGTAACAAGGCAATCACCGAGGGACTGAACGGCCTCATCGAAGGAATCTTCGGAAAGTCACCTTTCTAAAGAGTCAAGAACTAGGCTTATGAATCTCACACGGTTCAAGCGAGAAGACGGTCAGGTATCCCTGGCCGTCGTCTTGCTTTCCATTGCAATCATTGCGGCTGCCGTTGGAGTGTTCATTTTTGGTGAGGCGAATGACGCACGCACGCGCGCTCAAAAAGGTGCCGATGCATCCGCCTTGGGTGCCGCGCGCGATGCTCGTGAAGCTTTCCTACCTGCCTTCGCGCGGAGCCACAAGGCACCACCAAAGGTCACGCCAACAGGAACTATCCACTTTGGAACGGTCGTCCCTCCTACCACGACCTTTATGCAGTTCACCAAGCACGGTAAATCTGCGGCCTTTCAGTTTGCGCAGAAAAACGGAACCGGCCTCACTGACCACAGGGCTATCGTGAATCGATTTACTTCCGAGGTTCAGTCCAACGAAGAGAAGGTCGAATCACCGGTAGGTTCAAAAGCTCGCAAGTCAATGAGCGCTCCGGCCGAGGCTACCGCAAAAGTGAAGACTGACGAAGTCACGTGTTACCCGAACATGGCAATTTATACACCGATTAAAAATCAGCCAGAGCTTCAAATGTTGAAATCCTGGTCCATCACGTGCTCTAGAAACGGGCACACGGAGACGCTGAAATACGTGCCACCGAGCCCCATGGCAGTCAACTTCTACGGCAACGAGGATAAGTGGCGAAAGATCTTTGACATTGATCTAGTCGATTAGTCACACCTCAAACACCAGCATGGGCCAGGTTTTCCTGGCCCATGGTTTTTATTCCCGCGCGAGCCGTCTACCCCAAAGCCAGAGCCGCAAACACAGCACCCAACATGGTCACGGCAAACAGGTACCACCCCAGTTTGGGCACATTCACCGGCTTCCGTTCTCGCGCCTTCTTACGCTTAGTGCGTCGCCGCTTCGCCTTTTTAGGTTTCGATGCCTTACTAGCTACACCACCCTCAGATGACCGATGCGGTTTCGGGTTCAGCCACGGGTTATCGGCATCAGCCTGTGCCACCGGGGGTTCTTTGGGCTTGGGCGGGGCTACGGGTTTTGGAGGAATTTGCGGGGAGTTCACGCCACCGATTCTACCGGTCTAGCTACTGTGCGCGAACAGCGAGCGCATTTCCCATTCCTCGGTGAACGTGTCAAAAGCAATTCGCGCCGACTCCATGTCGTCAGAATCCAACGCGTCCAGCCAGTCGAGCACCAGTGGTGCCCCGGTGTGTGGCCACTGCACGTCGCTCATTCCACCCAAGTCCAGTTCCAGAATGGACCCCATGTCAAAGCTGTCTAGCCATTCGAGGAAGTCGGACACTGATTCCGTGAAGAATTCGGCTTGGGACTTGTTGCGCAGAATGTCCAGTGCCCATTCCGTCCTCGCCGAGGCCGTCAACAGTTCCGTCCGGATCCTCACCCGCACGGCGCCGTCGGGTTGGTCTTCTTCAACTACCGTGTCGGTGTCCGGATCCACGGCCAGCCACCAGATTGGCGGCACTTCCCATGCCGAGGTGCGAGTGAAGACCCGCTCGTCCACCTCGGAGTTCATCCAGTCAACCCGGCGGGCATGCGCCCGCCTCCGCGCCACTTTTGGCACCAGTGCATCGAGTTCATCCCGAGGTGTTGTTTCCGTGAGAATGTCGAGCGCCTGCCACCCGCGGATATCTTCTTGCACCGGGCAGACTCGGTCCCGGCCATCACCTGCATCTTCCCCAGACAGCATCAGTGGAGCGTCTCGAAATCTGGAAGGCACGGGATCTGGTGGCATAGAAATCAGTCGGCGATCTGCATCTGCGCAGACTAACGCTTCTAAGCCTGCCCTGTGAGGAATGGATCCACGATGCGCCTGTGAGTAGACTTCGACAGGTTCAAACACGCGCAAATGAATAAGGTAGTCACGCTGATAGGGCATACGAGCATGCTATCGACAAGTCGTGTTTTTGCACACCGCGGGCCACGTTACCGTGTCTCAATTTTTCCTCGGAATGCTCCTGGCCAAATGGCCTTTATCGTTGCTTGACGCTAGACTTTTGTCGAATACTAACAAGAGGTCTTCCAGGGTATAACCACCTCAAAGCCCTGGAACACAAAGATAAGGGGGTCGACGTCTGTGGGTCGCGGCCGCGCAAAGGCAAAACAGATCAAGGTAGCCCGGAAGCTCAAATACTACAGTCCGGAAACTGACTTGAACGCACTCCAGCGTGAACTCGGTGGAGGATCTGTAAGCTCAGACAACGACTACGACGAGTACGACGAGGACCCGGATTACGCCGAGTACGCAGACAAGTACGCGTACTACGACGAAGAAGAGGAAGATTCCGAGTTCAACGACCAGCGTTAAACATGACGCATCACGTGTGAGGGCCCAGCCAAAACGGCTGGGCCCTCACACGTTTGTAAGCAACTATCTCAGTCAATGAGAACGGCTGCTCCGCCGTCTACCCCTTTAGCGCCCTGCACGTAGTCGGGGTTATCGCGGTACTCACCGGTGTCACTGACTACCTCGCCCAGGTGCCATGCTCCCGGGTAGGCGGCGACGACCTCGGCGGCACGGGCGTTATCTACCACGAGGACCATGCCAACGCCTAAGTTCCACGTGCGTTCACGGTCAGCACGTGGCACGTTCCCCAGATCACCCAGCACATTAAACACGGCAGGGACGTCCCACGTGTCACGCTTCATGACTGCCACCGTTTCAGCAGGCAGAACACGCGCAACGTTGGCGGACAGCCCTCCCCCAGTCACGTGCGACACGGAGTGGACCGCACCGGGTACACGCTCATACAGGCTCAGAAGTTCACCCGTGTACACCTTGGTTGGCTCCAGGAGCTCTTCACCCAAAGTACGACCAAAGTCGGCAACTTCACGGCTCAGGTCCCAACCGGCGTCAGCAATAATGCGACGCACTAGCGAATAGCCGTTGGAGTGGATACCAGACGATGGCAGACCAATAATGGCGTCACCGGCGTTGACCTTGTGCGCACCCAGCAGATCGTCCGCTTCGATGGCACCGGTGGCGGCACCCGCGACGTCGTACTCATCTGGACCCAAGAGGCCTGGATGCTCAGCGGTTTCGCCACCCACCAAGGCAACGTCTGCCTCTTGACAGGCTTCGGCAATACCGCGCACGATCCCGGCAATGCGTTCGGGGATGACCTTCCCACACGCGATGTAGTCAGTCATAAACAGTGGCTTGGCACCTGAGACCACAATGTCGTCAACGACCATGCCCACCAGGTCATAACCAATCGTGTGGTGAATGTCCAAGGTTTGAGCAATAGCGACCTTAGTTCCCACACCGTCGGTGGACGTGGCCAAAAGCGGACGCGTGTAGTCCTTGAGGAAACTGACGTCAAACATGCCAGCGAAGCCACCCACTTGGCCAAACACGTGCTCGTTGTGTGTTGCGGCAACCGCTGATTTCATGAGTTCAACGGCCCGGTCTCCGGCTTCGACGTCGACACCGGCGGTTGCGTAGGTGGTCTGTTTCTGAGTCATGTCAGCACTCCTTTAGGCGTTAGGTGGGAGCGGAACTGGGTATTCGCCAGAGAAACACGCGGTACACAGTTCAGCCGAGTTCTGCTGAGTGGCTTTAATCATGCCGTCGAGGCTGATGTAGCCCAGTGAGTCGGCGCCGAGCGACTGGCAGATTTCGTCGGTGTTCAGTCCGTTGGCAATGAGTTCGGCGCGTGACGCAAAGTCGATTCCGTAGAAACACGGCCACTTAACCGGTGGGGCTGAAATGCGAATGTGGATCTCTTTGGCCCCGGCTTCGCGCAACATGCGCACCAGGGCACGTTGAGTATTTCCGCGCACAATAGAATCGTCCACAACCACCAGACGCTTACCTTCGATGTTTTCGCGCAAGGGGTTGAGTTTGAGTCGGATTCCCAGTTGCCGAATGGTCTGCGTGGGCTGGATAAATGTGCGTCCCACGTACGCGTTCTTCATGAGTCCTTGGCCATAGGGGATCCCGGATTCTTCCGCGTATCCCACTGCTGCTGGGGTTCCTGATTCGGGTGTTGCAATCACCAAGTCGGCATCAACCGGGTATTCGCGGGCCAGTTCGCGCCCCATTTCGGTACGTGCTGCGTGTACCGTTTTGCCTTCGAGAACGCTGTCTGGGCGTGACAGGTATACGTACTCAAACACGCAACGGGCCGGTGTGGGGTCGGCGAAACGGTGTGACCGTAAGCCTTCTTCGTCGATCACGATGAGTTCACCAGGTTCAACGTCGCGCACGAACGAGGCGCCCACAATGTCTAGTGCTGCCGTTTCCGAAGCGACGACCCAACCGTGTTCAAGGCGGCCCAGCGAAAGCGGCCGCACACCCCACGGGTCACGGGCGGCGTACAAGCGATTTTCTTCCATGAACACCAGGCTGAATGCGCCGGTCAGCTTAGGGAAGAGTTCAAGGGCGGCGTCGGTGAGGTTTTCAGCTTCAGTCGATGCGAGGAGCTCGGTTACCAACGAGGTGTCGTTTGAGGAGTCTCGGAACTGGCGTGTGCGTTTTTCTTTGCGAGTTGCTTCGCGCACGGTTTCTTGGTGCATGTGGCGACGCTCGTCTGCCAGGGCTTCCAGCTCAGCAAAGTTGGTGAGGTTACCGTTGTGTGCCAGTGCCACGGTTCCAAACGGCGTTGGTCCCAGTGTTGGTTGCGCGTTCGCCCACGTGGATGAACCGGTGGTTGAGTAGCGAGTGTGCCCTACTGCCAAGTGTCCAGGCAGGGTTTCTAAGTCGCTTTCGCTAAATACCTGGGACACCAACCCCATGTCGCGGTACACCAAGATTTGTGATCCGTTGCTTGCCGCGATACCTGCGGATTCTTGCCCGCGGTGTTGCAAAGCGTAGAGACCAAAGTACACAAGTTTGGCGACCTCTTCACCGGGTGCAAATACTCCGAAGACGCCGCATTCGTCTTGGGCTTTTTCGGAAGGGTCTATCTGATCTGTGAGGAGTCCATCTGCGCGTGCCACGTGACTATTGTTCCACAGGTGGTGTACCGGGTTGATCGCCCGAGGTGCTCTGTGGCTCGGTGACTTTTTCGTATTCTGCGCTTACCGTGTAGGTTTTTGCGTTCTTGACAGACGAACGGTCAATGATGAGGGCGACGAGTGCCCCTAAGAATCCCCCCACGATTCCCAAGAACGCCATGAGGATTCCTAGCACCGAGGCCCGCGAGTACTCTTGCGTGAGCGTGCTGGTATCGACGGGTAAGAACGCCAGGATTCCGGCGATAATGAAACCGACGACGACCCCTAACGCTACGAATACTGAGTAGCGGGGGCTACGGCGAACGGTGACGTCTACTGTGTCCTTCATTCACTTCCTCACTGAGATGACCACACAAGTCTACCTGGAGTGAAAAATTCACGAGTCGATGGTGAGGACGCCGTTTCGCCCCGTCCTGCTATACCTTCATCACCACGGTCTTTGTCTGGGTGTATTCGTCTAGAGCTTCGATGGATTTTTCACGCCCGTAACCGGACTTCTTGAACCCACCAAACGGCAGTTCCACTCCCCCGCCGGCACCGTAGGTGTTCACAAAAACCTGGCCCGCGTCAATGTTGTTGACCATGTGGTGTGCGCGTGAAAGGTTCTGGGTCCACACGGCACTCACCAGGCCGTATTCCGTTCCGTTGGCGAGCGCAAGCGCTTCTTCGTCGCTGTCAAAAGACATGACCGCTACAACCGGCCCGAATACCTCTTCCTGCGCGATTTCACTTGCCGGGTCTACCCCGTCAACAATCGTGGGGGCGAAAAAAGCGCCACCCTTCACATCGGCGCTGAGCCCTTCGGGTGAAGACCCTCCGCACACCACGCTTCCGCCTTCAAGCCGGTCGAGGAACCCGTTGACGCGTTCAAGCTGTTTGGCAGAAATCAATGGACCCACGTCGGGGTCGTCGGTTCCGCGCCCAATGGTCAAGGTGCTCATGGTCTTAGCCATTGCGTCTACGACCTGGTCGTGCACGTCGCGGTGCACTAAGAGCCGTGACCCCGCTGAGCATGTCTGCCCCGCGTTCTGCACAATCGAGCGCACCAGGCTGGGGACTGCTGCGTCAATATCGGCGTCCGGGAACACGATATTGGCGCTCTTGCCTCCGAGTTCCAAAACAGTGGGAACAACGCGGTCAGCCGCTGCGTGTGCAATCAGTGATCCGGTCTGAGTGGAGCCCACAAACCCGAGGTGCGCAACCCCAGGGTGGGCTGCCAAAGCCGCTCCCGCCTCGGCCCCTAAACCTGTCACCGCGTTAAAGGCACCCACCGGGAACCCTGCCTGGGCAACCAACTCAGCAAGCAGCACGGTTGAACGTGGGGTCTCATCAGCAGGTTTTGCAACTGCGCAGTTCCCGGTCGCCAAGCTGGTGGCAACCGCACGGCCCACCAGTTGCAACGGGTAGTTCCACGCGACAATGTGCCCGGTGACTCCGTAGGGTTCGCGGCGCGTGTACGCGTGCATTCCATCACCCACCGGAATCGTGTGCCCGTAATAGGATTCGATCGTGTGGGCGTAGAACTCGAAGTAGCGAGCGCACACGTCGACATCCGCATACGCCTGTGTCAGTGGCTTGCCGGTGTCTTCACTTTCGATGCGCGCCAGTTTTTCGCGGTTTTCCTGAATGAGCCGCCCAACTGCGACCAGCAATGTCGCGCGTTGTTCCGGCGAGCTGGTCTTCCATTCCTTCTGCGCCCGCGCGGCGGCCTCGACTGCCTGGTCAACCTCATCCGCGGTACCACGTCCAACTTCTCCAAGTTCCCGCCCCGTTGCGGGATCGATGTTGGCGTACGTGTTGATAGAGGGAACGTGCCGACCAGCAATGAACGATGTTGTGTGATGGGTCATACTGTCCATTGTGGCACCCGCGCACTGAGTGCGCTTGCGTGTTTCACACTGTGTTTACGGCCATGTTACGGCCACAGGGGTAGGTATTCGCCGAGGTCGGAGCGGGTACCCGTAGCACTCACCCGGGCTTGGTCCACGGCTTGGGACCAGGTGAGTGAACCCGTCACAAGTGCAAGCCAGGTGTCGGCGTCCGTTTCGACGACATTGGGTGGCGTGCCGCGTGTGTGGGTGGGGCCCGCAATGCACTGGGTGACGCCAAACGGTGGGACACGCACTTCGACGGTGTTTCCGGGCGCGCGGGTTGCGAGTTCTTCCAGGCTGTAGCGCACAGCCGTGGCGCGAGTGGTGCGATCCGGCTCGTCCGTTTCGCGCCAATCGTTTACAGCTTTGCGCCCGGCTTCCACCTTGATGCGCCTACGGATGCTCATGCGCGCCCCTGCAACACCGCGTAGAGGTCGGCACCGGCGCTGATGCTTCCGACGGTTCTGGTGGTGCCGTCGGGGTTCGTTCCACCTGTGATGGCTGGCGTGACGTGCGGTAAAACGTTGAGTACGTCCCGGGCGTCCAGCGCGCCAATGTGCGCAAGCAGTTCCAGTGCCACAAAGGTTGTCGCGCGGCCTGAACCGTCGAGTGCTTTGACTGCCACACAGTAGCCTTCGCGGGTTCCCATGACCAGCACACCTTCAGCACCAAACTTAGCGAAGACACCCAACTGTTCAATCGCAACCGTGTTCGCCTTGCCCCGACCTTGTATAGCCCACGGGTTGTCCAAAACGGCTTGCACCAACTTCTTACCCGGAAGGGTGCGGCCGGCGGTGACTTTCGAGATACCTCGGGCAAGGGCGGTCAGGGACACCGCGTGGACCGGAGCCCCGCACCCGTCCACACCAGTGAAGGCGGGGGCTTCACCACAGTATTCGGTGACGGTTTCGCGGACTCGCTTTTGAATGAAGGAGTCCGGGTCGAGGTATGTATCGGTTGGTTCGCCCGCGTGGACTTGTGCTGCCAAGAACGCGGCGTGTTTTCCGGAGCAGTTAAAGAACACCGGCGACGGGTTGTCTCCCACGCGACGGCGGTTGGTCGGATCGGCGGGGAGAACGCTGGGGCATTGCAGATCGGTAGCGCTGAGACCGGCTTCGCGTAGCATCCGTTCAACCACCTCGATGTGGCGTGATTCGGCTCGGTGGGATGCGCTCGCAAGCACAAGTTCAGGACCGTTGAGGGCAACGCCTGTTTCCAACACTGCAATCGCTTGGAGCGGTTTGAGGCAACTGCGGGTGAGCACCGGCGCGGTGGGGTCACCCAGGCTCACAACTTCCGTCCCGTCTGGGTCAACGACCACGGCGACCCCAGCGTGACGTGACTCAATGAAGCCACTGCGCTCGACAATTGCGAGTTCGGCCGCGTGGTCCAGTGTCAGCGTCGCGTGTGCAGATGACGGTTGAGAATCAGAGTGTGTTGTCACGCTCCTACCCTAACGAACCTGTTTCGAATACCCGTTCTCACCTGTGGGGCCAGACGATAGGCTTAGAGCGTGAAGGTTTTAGTTATTGGTTCTGGTGCCCGTGAACACGCTCTAGTGGCTGCTTTGTCGCGCGACCCCATGGTGCACACCGTGATCGCTGCCCCGGGTAACCCGGGAATCGACATGATGTGCGAAACCCGCCCCGTTGACGTGACCGATCCACAAGCGGTGACCGCTCTTGCTCAGGAATGCGACGCGTCGCTTGTGGTCATTGGGCCAGAGGCTCCTCTGGTTGCAGGAGTGTCTGACGCTTTGCGGGACGCAGGTATCGCCGTGTTTGGCCCGTCTCAGGCAGCGGCTGCGCTAGAAGGTTCGAAAGCGTTCGCTAAAGAAGTCATGGACGCGGCCAAGGTGCCAACGGCGGCGTCGGTGGCGGCGACCTCGGCGCAGGAAGCCCGCGAAGCGCTCACCCATTTTGGTGCCCCTCACGTGGTGAAAGCTGATGGCTTGGCAGCCGGGAAGGGCGTCGTTGTCACCCGCGATTTCGACGAGGCCCTCAACCACGCGGTTGCGTGTTTGGAAGAGTCTGACCGTGTGGTGATCGAAGACTTCCTTGACGGGCCCGAGGTGTCCCTCTTCGTGGTCTGTGACGGCACCACTGCCGTGCCTCTGGCTCCCGCGCAGGATTTCAAGCGGGCATTGGATGGCGACCAGGGGCCCAACACGGGTGGCATGGGCGCGTATTCGCCGCTGCCGTGGGCGCCCGATCACCTGGTTGACGACATTGTGGAGCAGGTGGCCCAGCCGGTTGTCGATGAGATGGCTCGGCGTGGGACCCCGTTTGTGGGATTGCTGTACTGCGGGCTGGCTCTGACGAAGAACGGCATTGAGGTCGTTGAGTTCAATGTGCGTTTTGGGGATCCGGAAACACAGTCGGTGCTGTCGCGTTTAGAAACTCCCCTGGGCGCTCTTTTGCTTGCGGCGGCACAGGGGCGGTTGAACGAGTACTCGCATCTGGAGTGGAGTGCGGACGCTTCCGTCACCTTGGTTCTTGCCGCTGAGGGTTACCCTGCGTCGCCACGCAAAGGTGACCCGATTGCCGGTTTGGAAGAGGCTGGCGCTGTTGACGGTGTCATGGTGTTGCACGCTGGAACCGCGGTGAATGAGCAGGGCGAGGTGGTGACCAACGGTGGTCGTGTCCTCTCAGTCGTGGCTAACGCGCCTTCGTTGCAGGAGGCACGCGAATTGGCGTACCGCGCTGGTGACCTGATCACGTGGGAAGGCAAAACGTACCGCAACGACATTGCATCCGCTGCCGTGCAGGGGGCTATTCGGGTGCCAGTCGTGGCAGGCTCCGGCGAGGTTGAAAGCGTTTCTGAGAACACGGCGGAAGGTGCGCGCGCTCCCCGTAGCTCGGTTGCGTGGTGGGCGTCGCAAGCTCCGCAGGTTCCAGGGTGGGCGCACGTGTATTCCGGCAAGGTGCGCGATCTGTACATTCCTGTTGAAGCTAAGGACATGGATGACGCGGACCGCTTGCTCATGGTTGCGTCTGACCGGATTTCTGCATACGACCACGTGATTCCAACGCCTATTCCGGATAAGGGAAAGGTGCTCACTGGCCTGACCGCGTGGTGGTTTGATCAGGTGTCTGATCTGGTTGGTAACCACGTGTTGACGGTTGATGTTCCGGCCGAGGTGGCAGGCCGTGGAATGATCGTCAAGCCGTTGCGTATGTTCCCGGTTGAGTGCGTGGCGCGTGGCCACCTCACTGGGTCTGGTCTCAAGGACTACCAGAAGACTGGGGCCGTGTGTGGCAACGAGTTGCCCAAAGGTTTGGGTGAGGCGTCTAAGCTAGAGCCCGCGATCTTTACACCGGCGACTAAAGCCGAATTGGGCGATCACGATGAAAACATCACGTTTGACCAGACGGTTGAGCTTCTTGGTGACAGCGATGCGGAGGCGCTGAAATCGCTGACGCTGGCTCTGTTTGAGCGTGCCCGTTCGATTGCGGCGGAGCGCGGAATTGTTTTGGCTGACACTAAGTTTGAGTTCGGTCGTGACTTCACGGGCCAGATCGTGCTGGGAGACGAAGTTCTGACACCTGACTCGTCACGTTTTTGGGATGCGGAAGGTTTCGTGGAGGGACAGTCGCAGCCCAGCTTTGACAAGCAGTTCGTGCGTGACTGGCTGACCAGTGAAGAGTCCGGGTGGGATAAAGATTCTGGTGAGGCGCCACCTCAGCTTCCTACCCAGGTGGTCGAGGCTACCCGTGCCCGTTACATCGAGGCGTTTGAGAAGCTCACAGGACGAAAGTTCCCTGGATAGCCTTCGATAGGTCCCAGCAGAAACCTGCTATCAAGCCGCTACACAGGGGCACGAGTTAAGACTCTCTTGTTTTTACTCTTTGCTCTTGTCGTATGTAGCGTTTGCGATGAGGTTCTTTGCATCATCCTGTGAAAAGCCTTCTCCACGGAAGCTGATCA
Organism: uncultured Brevibacterium sp.; assembly: GCA_902489185.1. Taxonomy (GTDB): domain Bacteria; phylum Actinomycetota; class Actinomycetes; order Actinomycetales; family Brevibacteriaceae; genus Brevibacterium. The sequence continues at coordinate 18,432 of CABTZC010000010.1, forward strand.
GCTCCATCGTAGAAACGTTACCTGTTTCGCGGTTACCGGCGGACATGAAGAGCCCGTTCCAGTAATCGCCGTCGGCATCTTTAACTTCGAAATAGGCGACCTGGGCCTCATCTGCGCCTTCGACGTCTACGTTCTCCACCCCTTTTGGACTAATTTCGGCGGAATTTCCTAGGACATTGCCGTACAGCACAGCTTGATTTGTAGCGTCTACATGTGGACTCTCACCAGTGTTTTTGGTGAGCCTAAGTTGGGTCGTCATTTCTGTATCACTGTCGCGCGCCCCCACGACCCAAGGATCTTTGATGCTTTCAGGGTCACTTGTCTTGTCAAACTTTACCCAGTCTTTGGGCACCGTGACGGTGAGTGGCCCTGAGCTCACTTCTAACACGTCTGTTTGGTCTTGTTTGTCTTGCGAGTCATCGACAGCGCCAGGGTCTTCGCTCGCACATCCTGCGACACTCAAGGACATAAGAGTGGCCACCAAAACGGAAGCAACCAGCGTAGTAAACGTCTTCATCTTTTTCACGGTTAGTACCTCTTTAGCCGACTTACTGACATGAAGTCCCAGCGCCAAAACGAAAAACTTTCGCCCCAAGGCTAACGCCATCAGGTTGTGATGAAGCATCGCCCGCTTTTGCGCATGCACACTGTTGCTGGTACTGGTTCATGTAACCAGTACCTATAGTAGTTTTCCTTCATTTGCCGAATAGCGTCCTGTTGTTCGAGGGAGTCTGCACTGTTGATTTTGGGTTCAAACTGATTGATTACACGCCCCTCTTTCGCAAAGACTTGCTTGCGAACTTTTCGGGGCACCCAGCGGGTGCCTTCGGCCCACGCGTCGAGAATGATTTCGTCTGACTTCAATCGCGCAACTACGCGTGTGCTTAATGGTTCATCGTCGCCCTTGAGTCGTGCGTGCTTGGCCACACTGATGTCGACAGCAACAACGTGCCCATCTTCTTGCCACTCTTTTTTATCCCACAGGTTACGTATTCGGTAGCCGAAAAGTCTCCATACAAAGAAAATTACGGTAACTACGGGCAGAGCAGCTTTCCACCAGTCAACTATGGAGTCCATGTATGTTCCTGTTCGTTCGTGGGCTAATCGGCATGCGTAACCTAGGCACACTTTGGGCGAATCTTAGGCCCCTGTGCCCAAGACTTTTGAGTTGGTGGTCACTACCATTGAATGTGGTTTCCCTCGCTATCCCCACGTACACCACAGGTGAGAACACGATGCAGACTGTCACAACAGCGCACAAGCGTCAAGACGCAGGCGAAGACGGAATTGGCACAATCGAGTACATCGGTGTCGCTGTCATTATTGCCGTTATTATCGCTGGCATTATGGCGTTTCCATACGCTAAACACCTAGTCCCCGGAACACAGGCCTCTGTCTGCACCGTGACAACTGGAAACTCAGGTCACAGTTCAGACGGAACGTGCGACGATGACAACCGCACATTCGTCAATGCGAGTGACGCTCAGCCGATCCCAGAAGACACGTCCGGACCGGATGAAGCGGAATCCCCTGACCGTCAAGAGATCATTCGTCGTGCAAAAACTTGGGTAGAACAGGGAGTCCCA
>CABTZC010000011.1 GCA_902489185.1 uncultured Brevibacterium sp.
CGAGGCGGTCGTTCGTTTACGGCCCCTCGGCCTCGCGCTCGCTCTCCTTACTCCGCGCTTCTTCGCGCGCTTTGCGACGTTCTTCCCGACTTTCTTCAGCGCGTTGGCGGAACTCAGCGAGAGCCGCCAGCGCCTCGGGTGAACCCGGAAGCAAAGGAGCCGGCTGATCAACAGGCGGGTGACTGCCCTCTGGGCTCCCCTCAGCCACGACGAACGTGACAGTCCGGCCGGCATCATGGGTAATCGACACATGGATCGTCTCTCCGCCCATGTCTCGGAAGTGTTGCAGCACCCATCCGGAGAGCCGGAAACTGGGAGCTCCGGTAAACGCTGACACAATTTCAGCTTCGTGCCACGGAATGATTTGAGGCAGCCGCAATGCCTTAACCAAAGCCTCCTTGGCAGAAAAGCGGGCAGCCAGAGACTCGGGGGTACGACGCTGGCCGTTTTTCTTTAGCTGTTCAGCAGGCGTGAGTAGCCGGTCGAGCAGTTCCGGAACCCGTTCAATGTGTTCACGAAACCGCTCGACATCGGCGATATCCACTCCGATCCCAATGATGGCCACGGTTCAGCCTTTATGTGCCGGGAACCTTATTCGACCGTGACGGACTTGGCGAGGTTACGCGGCTGGTCGACGTCCAAGCCCTTGGCAGAGGCTAGCTCCATCGCAAAGATCTGCAACGGGATCGTGGTCAGAAGCGGCGCCAACAGCGTGGGTGTGGCCGGCACGTAGATGACATCGGAGGCGAACTGTTCGACTGCGGTGTCGCCTTCTTCAGCGATCACGATCGTGTTGGCGCCACGAGCGCGGACTTCCTGAATGTTAGAAACCACTTTGTCGTGGAGCGAGTAACGCGAAGCGCGGCTTGGCACCACAATGAACACGGGCTGGCCTTCGTCAATCAGGGCGATAGGGCCGTGTTTGAGCTCACCCGCGGCGAAACCTTCCGCGTGGATGTAGGCGAGTTCTTTGAGTTTGAGTGCACCTTCCATAGCAACGGGGTAGCCCACGTGACGTCCCAAGAACAAGACCGAGGTGGTTTCCCGCATGGACTGTGCGAGTTCGAGGACCTGCTGTTTACTTTCGTCCAGAAGGCGTTCGATCTTGCCCGGCATCTGTTCAAGTTCGTCAAGGATGACCTTGATTTCGTCCTGGTACTTGTTGCCGCGTAGCTGCGCCAAGTACAGACCAAGCAGGTAGCAGGCGACAATTTGCGCCAAGAACGCCTTGGTGGATGCAACAGCGATTTCTGGCCCAGCGTGGGTGTAGAGCACACCGTCAGATTCGCGCGGAATAGTGGAACCGTAAGTGTTACAAATTGCAATGACCTTGGCACCCTGTTCGCGTGCGTGACGCACCGCCATGAGTGTGTCCATGGTTTCACCCGACTGACTGATTGCCACAACCAAAGTCTTTTCAGTGACAACCGGGTCCCGGTAACGGAATTCGTGCGCCAGTTCGACCTCGGTGGGGATACGGCACCAGTGCTCGATTGCGTAGCGGGCGACCTGACCGGCGTACGCAGCCGTTCCACACGCGATCACAACGATCTTGTCGATACTCTTGAGCACCGATTCATCAATGCTCATCTCAGACAGTTGCAGATTGCCGTTTTCGTCCGTGCGACCCAGCAGAGTGTCTGCAACAGCTTGAGGCTGGTCGTGAATTTCCTTGTCCATGAACGACGCGAAACCGCCTTTTTCAGCGGTCGCTGGGTCCCAGTCAACCGTGTATGACTTTCCTTCGACGGGGTTGTTGTCCGTGTCGATGATGTCGACTGAGTCCGGCGTGATGGTCACGATCTGATCCTGACCAATTTCAACCGCGTTGCGCGTGTAATCAATAAACGCTGCGACATCGGATCCCAGGAAGTTTTCGCCGTCACCCAGCCCAATGACTAGCGGGCTGTTACGACGAGCAGCCACAACGGTGTCGGGGAGGTCTTGGTGAATAGCCAAGAGCGTGAACGCACCTTCAAGCTGTGTTGCGGTAATGCGCATCGCTTCTGTCAGGTTGCCGGTTTCCCGGTAGTTCTTGGCGAGCTGCTGAGCAGCGACCTCGGTGTCGGTTTCGGAAGCAAACTGAACGCCTTCAGCTTCGAGGCGCTCCTTCAGAGGCGCAAAGTTCTCAATGATTCCGTTGTGGATGAGTGCCAGCTTGCCGTCGTCAGCCAGGTGAGGGTGAGCGTTCTGGTCTGTGGGACCACCGTGAGTAGCCCAACGCGTGTGGCCGATTCCCGTGGTGGCGTCCGGAACCTGGTGCGTCTCCAATGCGTCCTTGAGGTTGGACAACTTCCCGGACTTTTTCTCGCTAAACATTGGCTGGCCGGGGGTCGCAAGCGCAACACCGGCTGAGTCGTAACCTCGGTACTCCATGCGCTTGAGACCACCCATGACGACGTCAATTGCTGAATGATCGCGAGCTGTTGCTGCCTGCTCCGATCCGTCTGCAGACTGGGCACGCGAAGTTGAAACATATCCCACAATTCCACACATGTGATCAATCGTACCGATTGCGTAGCCAGTCGAGAAATACACGCTCCACCGACCTGGTGAGCACGCGCCTAAATATGACTGACAAAGTGGAAGGGCATGGGAAAAGTGGGAGAATGTGGGCTATGAATGCGCTGACCCATCTTGATCCCGCTCGTCGCCTGGCCGGTTTGCGGCCAGATTCAGACTCGCTTCCGTCACCCTATTGGCTGTTCGACCGCGATTCGTGGGCCGCTCTTGCAGAAACGACGTCCTCACCGTTGACTGCGAAGGAAGTTGAGAGACTGCGGGGTTTGGGTGAACGCATCGACTTAGACGAGGTTCGTTCCGTCTACCTTCCGCTGTCTGAACTCTTGAGCGTGTATGTTGCAGCCCGTGGCAACAAATATCAGATGACACGCGAATTCTTCACGCCTCTCCGTGAAAAAGGCAAGGATCTGACGCCTAAGCGGACCCCATTTGTCATTGGTGTTGCGGGCTCTGTTGCAGTTGGAAAATCGACAACGGCGCGCGTGTTACGTGAAATGTTGTCGAGGTGGCCAGATACCCCGCGTGTCGAGCTCATCACTACCGATGGGTTCCTGTTTCCTAACGCTGAACTTGAACGGCGTGGGATCGCTGATCGGAAGGGTTTCCCCGAATCCTATGACCGCCGGCGATTACTGCGTTTTTTGGCAAAGATTAAGGCGGGCGCACCGGAGGCGCGCGCACCCGTGTATTCGCACCACACGTACGACATCATTGACGGGGCCGAGGTGACGGTCCGCTCCCCCGATGTCGTGATTGTTGAGGGGTTGAATGTTCTCCAGGCTCCTCGTCCGCGCCCAGATGGGCGCATTGGGGTAGCCGTGAGCGACTACTTTGATTTCTCCGTGTACGTTGATGCCAATACGAGCGACATTCGTGAGTGGTATATCCGACGTTTCCTGCGCTTGCAGGAGGGTGCGTTTACGCGCCCAGATTCGTACTTTCACAAGTATTCACAGTTGACACGCGAGGAAGCTGTGACCTTGGCGGGGGAAATTTGGGACTCCATTAATGCGCCTAATTTGACGCAGAATGTTCTTCCTAGCCGAGGTCGTGCAGACTTGATTCTGAAAAAGGCCAGTGACCACAAAGTGAAGAGCATCCAGTTGCGAAAGCTGTGAGTCTGTCTGCTTAAGGGATCTGAATGTCGAATATTTCGCCGCATATGGTGTTGCGTCGTGCCACTGCTGCGCAAAAGTATGGTGGTAAGTCGCACTCGGTGAGTTGGTCCACGGTGGGCCGCATTTTTCTGTTTGCCCGCCGTCATCGCGGTCGCATGGTCGCCTACATTGCGCTATCTGCATTGGCCGCGCTTGTGGGAGTCATCACGCCAATTCTGTCGGGCCGTGTCGTCAATGCGATTACGGACGGTGGACCGGTGTCTACGATTCTGTGGCTCGCGGTTGCAATGGGTGTCGTCGCGCTTGTGGACGCTGCGTTGTCGCTGATCAACCGGTGGTTTTCCGCCCAGGTTGGCGAAGGACTCATATACGATTTGCGCACGGCGGTTTTCGATCACGTGCAGACCATGCCTGTGGCGTTCTTTAACCGAACACGCACTGGGGCGTTGATTTCTCGTTTGAGTACCGATGTCATGGGGGCTCAGCGGGCGTTTGCAAACACGCTGCCGTCTGTTGCGTCGAATCTTGTGGCACTTCTACTCACGTTGGGTGTTATGTTCGCCTACTCGTGGCAGGTCACTGTTTTGTCCCTGATCTTGCTCCCGATTTACCTGTTGCCAGCAAGGTTCTTGGCGTCGAAGTTGGCCACACTTCAATTTGAGGCGTCCGATCTTAACGCTGCGATGTCCACTCGCATGACCGAACGTTTCAACGCCGGAGGCGCCACACTGGTGAAGCTGTTCGGCTCACCGAGGCGGGAGTCTGAGCAGTTCGCTCAGCGCGCTGACCGTGTCCGCGCGATTGGGGTTCGTACCGCCATGTTGCAGACCACCTTCGTAACTGCCCTGACGTTGGTGTCTGCTTTGGCACTGGCCTTGGTGTACGGTTTGGGCGGTTTCGAGGCGGTGAAGGGTCAGCTCAACGCGGGCATGGTGGTGACCTTGGCGATGCTTCTGACGCGCCTATATGCCCCGCTGACCATGCTTGCGAATGCGCGGATGGACTTCGTGAGTGCCGTGGTGAGCTTTGAGCGGATCTTTGAGATTTTGGACCTCAAACCGATCATCACGGAGCCTGCCCAGCCGCAGGCTTTGCCGTCGGGGGCGTTGTCGGTGGAATTCGATGACGTACATTTCACCTACCCAACTTCTTCGGAGGTGTCGCTTGCGTCTTTGGAGGACGTGACGGCGTTGGACACGCGGGAACCCGCCGAGGTGTTGCACGGTATTTCGTTTACGGTACCTGCCGGCTCAACGGTCGCGCTCGTGGGTTCGTCTGGGGCCGGTAAGTCGACGATCGCGTCCCTGGTGCCACGTTTGTATGACCCGTCTTCGGGATGTGTGCGTCTAGGCGGTGTCGATGCCCGTGACCTTGCGTTTGCGGATCTCAAGGCGGGGGTGGGCATGGTGACGCAGGATGGGCACCTGTTCCACGATTCGATTCGAGAAAACCTGTTGCTTGCGAAACCGGATGCGTCCGATGAGGAAATCATGTCCGCGCTTGAACGTGCCCGTATGACGAGTGTGGTTGACGCGTTGCCCGATGGTGTGGACACGGTGATTGGGGAACGTGGGTATCGGCTCTCCGGTGGGGAACGGCAACGTTTGACGATTGCGCGTCTGCTCCTGGCTGCTCCCCCGATTGTGGTGTTAGATGAGGCGACGAGCGCGTTGGATTCAACGAACGAGGTGGCGGTCCAGCAAGCGTTGAACGAGGCGATGAATGGTCGCACGGCGATTGTGATTGCTCACCGGTTGTCGACCGTGCGTTCAGCGTCGCAGATTTTGGTGGTGGAAGGTGGGCGCATTGTGGAGCGCGGTTCGCACTCCGAGTTGCTGTGGGCCGGCGGCCGATACGCCGAACTGTATGAAACACAGTTCGCGGATCAAGAATCTATGTGAAGGTTTGTTGAGTAGGCACACACCAACCACTGAGGTTGTGCAATTTATGCTTTCTTGCCAGCTGACCCAGGTTCACGGATGAGGCGACTCATGGGGCGCATGATGAGTGCGCTAAGTGGCCCGGCGATTAGCCCAACTACGAGCGCGAGTGCCCCTACGTACATGGCGTTGGTGAGCCATACGACCGTGAGCATGTACATGATGACCGCTGGCCCTACAGCGACGAAAAGAGCCGTGAGCGCCAGCCACTGCGGGCTTCCAGGCGTGCGTGCCGCCGGGTGCCCACGGTAGTTCGCACGCACGAATCCGATGACAAACGCCAGGCAGGCAGCGACCGCTCCTACCACCAACACCGAGGTGGTGAGACGGCTGAATACGAACAATAGACCGTCGTGCGCGGCAGGACGGAGCACAAGCGACACGGCCGCGGCGATGAGTGTCGCGACGGCGGTGGCTCCTGACGTTGCGATGGCGGTCGCAAACTTGGGTGTCATTTACAGTGCCAAGTGAGTCTTTACGACATCGGCCAAGCGTTGCGCCTGTTGCTGAGCTACTTCTTCGCTTTCGGCTTCGACCATGACACGGATAACGGGTTCGGTTCCCGAAGCACGAAGAAGGACGCGACCAGTTGCTCCCAGTTCGTTCTCGACGGCTGTCACTTCTGCCGCAACGGCAGGGTCTGCAGTGCGACTCTTATCAACGTCTTTCACATTGATGAGGACCTGAGGAAGGTTTGGGATTTCTGCGGCAAGGTCGGCAAGTGTGCGCTTGGAGGTTGCCATGCGGTGCATGAGGTGAAGAGCAGTCTGAACACCGTCACCGGTTGAACCGTGGTCGAGCATAAGGATGTGGCCGGACTGTTCACCACCCAGGGAGTAGCCGTCGGATTTCATGCGTTCGAGAACGTAACGGTCCCCTACCGCTGTCTGCACGGTTTCGATGCCGTATCGTTCCATTGCGAGGCGGAGACCCAGGTTGCTCATGACCGTTGTCACGAGCGTGTCATGCGCGAGTGCACCATCTTCTTTCAGGCCAATCGCGAGGATCCCCATGATTTGGTCGCCGTTGACTTCACGTCCACGCGCATCGACAGCCAAACACCGGTCAGCGTCCCCATCAAATGCCACACCTAGGTCGGCGGATTGTTCAAGAACGGCACGTTGAAGGTTGTCGATGTGGGTTGAACCCACACCGTCGTTAATGTTAAGTCCCGTGGGTTCAGCAGCCGTCACAATCACGTCAGCGCCTGCTTGACGCAGAGCCGCTGGGCCAACGACGGAAGCTGCTCCGTGGGCACAGTCAACAACGACCGTGAGTCCTTTGAGTGGTGTCACTTTGTCACCCAGACCGGCGACCAGGTGTTCGGTGAATTCGTCGGCCGCAGCTGGGTAGCGCTGGATGCGTCCAACGGCCTCGGCGACTGGGCGTTCCCAGTTCACATCAACAAGTGCGGTGATTTCGTCTTCAACCGCGTCGTCAAGTTTGGTTCCACCTGGGCCAAAGAACTTAATACCGTTGTCCGGCATGGGGTTGTGTGAAGCGGATAGAACCACGCCAAACTCTGCACCCGTGGCTTTCACTGCGTGTGCAACGCCAGGGGTTGGGAGTACGCCCGCGTCCCACACGTCAACACCGGTTGAGGCGATCCCAGCTGCTACTGCCGCTGACAGAAAATCTCCACTGATCCGGGTGTCACGACCCACAATTGCTCGCGGACGGTGATTCCCCGCCTGTTCGGGTTTTCCAAGCACGCGGCTCGCTGCAACCGACAATTGGAGAGCCAACCGTGCCGTGATGTCTCGGTTGGCGCATCCGCGCACTCCATCGGTTCCAAACAGACGGCCCATGAAAATCCCACTTTCACATCTACTGCAGTTTGTTCAAGTGTAGCCAGAGACGCTGACACAATTTGCGCTTTACGCCCGGCTCTTACACGTAACGGAACTTTACCCAACCGATACCACGTTTGAAACAGAGTTCATACGTCTAAGTGCCATAGTGGAATCAGGCACTCGCATATGGGCGAGGATGAAGAAAAGAGGCTCGATGAGCAAGTCATACATTCTCACATCAGTTACGACGCTCTTCGCGTCCATAGCACTTGCTGTGTATTGCGCCATGCTGTTCTATCCGGTTGAGCCGGTCGCACCCATTGTCAACGGGTTTGGCATTGGGCTGTTGACTCTTGTTCCAGGAGTCATTGCATGCATTCCGTATCTTCTTCACTTTACGCATACGCTCCACCGGTTAACCTGGGCTGGCGGAAGCCTGCTTGCCTTAGTAGCGGTGGGCCTGTTCACGCTCATCATCGATGCTGACTCACAGCTGTGGCTGTTCTTTATTGGCCAGGCCTTTATTCTTGCTGGATACGCATTTTCGCAATCGATTGAACTGCGTTCGGAACGCGTTCGACGTATCGCCCTGCTGGTCACTCGCGTGGTGGGAGTTCTGGCTATTGTTGTCCCGGCCATTGGCGCTTTGCTGATCTCTGCACCCACTGCCACCGCTTTCATCACGACCACGTTGCTCCTGGCGTGCGCCGCGTGCTTTGGACTCAACGCGCGCATCAACGGTTTCCCTGTGGGCTACGCACTACCTGTAGTCTTGGGTGTTATCGCGATTCTGAGCCTGGCGATTACTGACAGCTTTTTAGTGCTCGGAGTCTGGACCATGGCAACACTGTGCCTTGCAGTGGGAATGGTTGCATTATCACTCGACTGCTCACTGTCGCCGACGACACACGACACAAAACTAGAAGAACCTCGGGCGCAGAAACACCATGCTCCAGACACTTCTGATTCAGCGTCCGCTTAACCACCGCCCCGGGTTAACAACGCAGACCCTAACCACGCCACAAACACGTGTGGCCCCGGTAAACACCGGGGCCACATGCGCGTAAGACGTAATTAGCGCTTCGAGAACTGAGGAGCCTTACGTGCCTTCTTCAGACCAGCCTTCTTACGCTCAGGTACGCGAGCGTCACGGGTCAGGAATCCAGCCTTCTTCAGTTCTGGGCGGTTGTTTTCGCGGTCAATCTCGTTAAGCGAACGAGCGATTCCCAAACGAACGGCACCGGCCTGACCGGAAGGTCCACCACCGTGCAGGCGGACAAACACGTCAAAGCGTCCTTCCAGGTCCAGCAGGCGGAATGGTTCGTTCACCAGCTGCTGGTGGAGCTTGTTGGGGAAGTAGGTTGCAAGGTCGCGACCGTTGATGTTCCATTCGCCGGAGCCAGGAACCAAGCGCACGCGAGCAATAGCCTGCTTGCGACGGCCAACTCCGGAACCTGGAGCAGTGAGCGACTGCCCACGGCCACCGGTTGCTGCTTCTCCCTGGCCAGCAGGGGTTTCGGTCGAGTATTCAGTCAGTTCGACTTCTTCGTTGATGTTTTCAGCCATGATTCTCCTGTCAGTGCCTGGGGCGCTTACTGCGCAACCTGGCTGATTTCGTAGGTCTGCGGGTTGTTCGATGCGTGTGGGTGTTCAGGACCCGCATACACCTTCAACTTGCGCATTTGTTCACGGCCGAGGCGGTTCTTAGGAACCATACCTGCAACGGCTTTTTCAACTGCCAGTACGGGCTTGGTAGCCAGCAGTTCTGCATAGTTCACGCTCTTGATTCCGCCAGGGTAGTTGGAGTGGCGGTATGCGCGCTTCTGTTCCAGCTTGGCGCCGGTCAGAGCAACTTTTTCAGCGTTGATGATGATCACGTAGTCGCCCGTGTCAACGTGTGGGGCAAACGTCACCTTGTGCTTGCCGCGAAGCAGACGAGCTGCCTGCGAAGCAAGTCGACCAAGAACGACGTCAGTGGCATCAATAACGTGCCACTGGCGATCGATGTCGCCGGGCTTCGGAGTATAGGTACGCAAGTGTAGCCTTCTTTTCGTCTCTAGTTTGTGCGGCACCGCGCGTGTTCTCAAAGGTCGTGATCTTTAGAGATCGCCAGTGCAGTTCTGTCATGTTGTACGAAGAGCACCTTCGCCTCAACCTGCAACGCGACTAGAGGTTTTGTGGCATGTGCATTGACGTACGCAACGACTACCTAATCTAATGCATTCGACCCCTCCCAGGCAAATGCATGGGAGGGGTCGAATCGTGTGTTCGCTCACGGGGTGAGTGGGTCCACCTTCGCCGAGGTGTCTCTCACCTGTGTGAGGTTACTTGCGACGTGCGCGAGTCAGTCCGACTGCGGTTGCACCAACGGCCAACAATGCGATTCCGGCGGCGATCATGCCAGCGGTTTCAGCACCGGTACGAGGCAGTGGTTTACCGTTACCGCCTTCAGCTGATTCCTCTTTGCCGTTGTCGGAGGTGTCCTTGTCGGTTCCTTCGTTACCCTTGTCGGAGCCGTCCTTGTCCTTACCTTTGTCGTCCTGTCCACCGTCACCAGGTGTGGCTTCATCGGAGTCGTCGCCAGGCTTTTCTTCATCGGAGTCATCGCCAGGCTTGTCGTCTGAGACGAATCCAACCTTGGTTTCACGCAGGATTGGGAGCGGGTTGTTGTCCCACCACTGCGCAGCTGGGTCAGCGATCAGGGTGGTGTTGAACTCTTTCGCACCGTCGGTCTTGTCGGAGTTGCGCACCAGGCGGAACTTCACCTGCGTTTCGCCGGCCTTGACCTTGTCGACACGAACCGTGTTTTCGGTTCCTTCAATGACCTTCGAGTCTTCCCATTCAACGTCGTACCCCTTTGGTGCTTCAACGGTAAAGAGAAGGTTTTCGGCTTCGACCTTTGAGTCGATCTTCAGGTAGAAGTTGTTCTTGGAGGTGTCAGGCGTGTAAACCTCGGCAGTTGCGTCTCCGCTACCCAGAATGTCGTGTGCAAAGTCCGCCTGGCGTTCCTTCTTATCAGGCGATACCGGCGAGTTCTTCTCGAAGTACTTCTGCCAGATTTCAAAGTCGGTCAGACCGGACTGTTCGAATGTGCCTTTTGCGAAGGCACCAAAGTTGTCACCACCGGTTGCCAGGAATGACAGGGTAGCTACGCGGTATTCCTTAGCAGGGTCAATATCTTTTCCGTTGACCTTGACTGACTTGACGCGCTTTGCTGGGTCTTCAGCGCTGGAGTCGTAGACAACACTCAGTTCCTTCGAGATACCCAAGTGCAGGAACGGGCGGGACGCTTCAGCCGGCTGCCACTGCTGAGCGAAGAGTTCAATGACGTCTTCACCCTTCATGGTGACAACACCGTGGTCGTTAGCAAACGGAAGAACCTGGTTGAGCTCACCGTCGGTGACGACTCCCTTACCTTCCTTCAGGTCGCCTTCACCGAAGTAGTCGTCCATCTTCAAGTCGGTGCGCAGACCACCTGGGTTGGTGATACCAAAGTCGGCTTCTTCAAGGTTGGAGTATGTGACTCCTTCCTTCAGAGCGTCGGCAACCAGGTTCCCCAGGGTGCTTTCTGCACCGCGGTCTTCTGAACCGTCTTCTTTGAACGCACGCGTAATGTCTTCGGTGATTTCACCGGCTTTAACCGATCCGACCTTCTGCGCTTTCGCTTCTGCGTCGTCGATGATCTTCTTAACGTCTGCAGGCACGTTGCTTTCGGTTGCGGAACCCTCAACTTCGATCAGCTCGGAGGACTTAACAGTCCAGTCGCCGTTTCCTTCTGACGTGAGGCGCACATCGGCAAGAGCCTCACCGTAGTTAGCGGCCTGAACCACTGGGCGGGTGCGGTCGGTGCCTGGAATCTTGGCTTTCAGGTTCATCTCGATGTGCGAGTGACCAAAGAACATTGCGTCGATAGAAGGGTCGGCTCCTTCTACCAGGGAACCGAACTCGTCGTTGGAAGCAACAGCTTCTTTGATGCTGCCAGCGGACGAAGGCCCGGCGTGTGCTTCCAGGATCGTAATGTCAGGCTTGTCGCCTGAAGCCTCGAGTTCCTTAGCCGCCTTGTTGGCTGCCTTGACGGGGTCGATGAAGTCAACCTTCGCAATACCGTCCGGCGACACCAGTGACTTGGTGTCCGTGGTGACAACACCAATAACGGCAACCTTGATGCCGTTGACATCGTATGTGGTGTACGCAGGGAACGCCGGTTCGTCGGTTCCCTTCTTCACAACGTTGGCACCCAGGTATTCAAACTTGTTGTCACGGCTGGTGACATCGTCGTATCCGCGGTCAAATTCGTGGTTACCCACTGCCGAAGCGTCGAGGCCGAGCGCGTCGAGGTATTCAATGGTGGGGTTGTCCTGCTGTGAAGAGGATGCGTACGTTGATGCACCAATATTGTCACCAGCAGACAGGAACGTGGAGTTTTCCTGGCGGTTGTCAGTAACGGCGGCGGCAAGGTCAGCGCCCGCACCCGAGCCGATGCGTCCGTGGAAGTCAGTGATGTTCAGGATCTGGAATTCGGTGCCCTTGTCGGCTGCACCGAATGCAGGGAGCGCTCCGAGTGGCGATACGACAGCAAGTGCCGACACAGCCGCAAACGCGCGGGTTGTTCGCTTCATAATGTCCTCGTCAGGAGAGAAAATTTAACAAATGCTCTCAACGTTTATCAGCGCAGCATGAACTTGAGGTTAACCCAAGCAATTCCCGAGTAAATTATGTGAGCCAGGCGTTCACACGCACGTACACTCGCCGCGACTCTTGCGCTCTGGCCGCTGAACCGGCACCCGCGCTATTCAGCGTCTCGTCGGGCGCGTGTCTGCTGATTACGCGCCGCCCATTCGCCAGGCTCGGGGTACCCCACGTCTTCCAAAACCAGGCCGTGGGCCGGGAAAACAAACATGGGGAACTCGGAACGACCTCGGCCTGCCTCTTCACACATGCCAACCAACCCGTCCGGCGCCCACTTACCTTCCCCCACTTTGACGAGCCCGCCCACCAGGGCGCGTACCATGTGGTGGCAGAACGCGTCAGCGCGCAGGAAGAACTCGATCACACCGCTGCCCTCGCGCGTCACGCGCAGTTCTTCCAACGTGCGAATGGTTGTCGAACCTTCTCGGGGCTTACAGAAGGGCAGGAAGTCGCGCAAGCCACACACTTGTGTCGCAGCACTGCTCATCGCGGATACATCCAACTCCACCCTGTGCTTTACGGTGAATGCCGCGGTCAACGGGTCGTTAAACGCGTGCGGGTCCGCCAACCGGTACGAGTAGGAACGCCACAGAGCAGAAAAACGGGCGTCGAAATCGGAATGCACGGCAGCCACGTCGTGGATCACAATGTCACCGGCGTCCTGGTGAGCAAGCACGCCGCTCAACCGGGACTTCAAACCTTCAGCCGGCGTTCGTTGCTCGCCCCGTGCCCGAGGTTGCCCCACCAAGCGAGGAAAGTCGGCGTGCGGAATGTCCACGTGGACGACTTGCCTACGAGCGTGTACACCGGCATCCGTCCGCCCGGCCACCGTCACCCGAACGGGATCGCTGAGAATCCGGGCGAGCGCTGTCTCCAGCTCCCCTTGCACGGTCCGCACATGCGGCTGAACTGCCCACCCGTGAAAGTTGGTGCCCACATACCCCAGGTCGATCCGGAAGCGCTGGCTCAACTCCTGCGGCTGCCGCGACTCGTCAATGTTGCGAACCGTCACTTAGCCGAACACGCTTCCTGGCCGGTATCCCGTGCCTTTTTCGCGTTCTGATGTGCGTTGCGTGTTGGGAACGTCATCAGTGAGGTCGTTGGGCGTGTACGCGATGTGGGCGAATTTCCGGTAGACGCCTACAAGTGGGCGCGAAATCCACGACGAACGCATGGCCGAATACTGCGATACCACCAGGTTGTAGTAACGAACGGCGGCAGACAGGCGATGCTCTACCATGCGGAGGTGTTCGTAGAGGTCGTGCAGTTGGATGCGACAGGTTTCGTCGGTGTCCGTGACTTCGCCTTGTACGCGAGCGATGTGAGCTAACGTGTCAATCGCCGAGGTGAGTTGGTCTTCTGCTGGTCCCACACTGGCCGTTGTGTCGCCTGGAGTGGCAGGTTCTTCCGCACCTACCGAGACTGCCTGGGTTAACGCAGAGGAAAGCTCTCGGCCGGCTTCGTCGCGGCTCTGGGGCGATCCGTTTACTAAACCCGCAGTGTCGTCGCCACCAGTTCGGCACGCGCGTGCGAGACTCACAAACTCAGGTACAAGAGCATGTCTTTGTTCGCGCTGCACATTGACCTGGCGCAACGCTTCTAAGCACAGGTCCCGGGCAAGGGATAACTGGTTATTCCGAACAACCAGAACGATCGCTACTACAGCGACAATGACTAGGACAATCAAAAGAATTGCCAAAGCCCACGCCACCGTTTGCTCCTTTAGTTCTATGACACTTTTAACGGATATGAACGGATAACAACGGATTGAACTGCGAGTGAATCGCTACTCTGAGTCAATGCGTTAGTTACCCAGTAGTTAAGTTTACCGTTTAGTTAGCCATTGTTCGCACTGGCACCGTTTTTATGTTACTTCACTGGGCTCTAATACTGGTGTGAGAGTTGCGATTATTGCTGAGTCCTTCTTGCCCCAGACCAACGGCGTCGTCCACACGGTTGTTCGAGTTCTTGAACACTTAGCGGAACGTGGTGACGATGTCATTGTCATAGCTCCCGGCTCTCGTCACGACTCCCCTACCGAACTTTCAGGCGCTCGAATTATTCGAGTGCCTTCTTTTGCAATGCCTAAGTACCGTAAGGTTCGGGTTGCTCCTGGTGGTGTCCCTCGCATCCGCCGCATTCTGGCCGACTACGACCCGGACGTCGTTCACTTGGCCTCCCCATTCGTCTTGGGATGGCGCGGCGTGCTCGCAGCTCAGGATCTGGGTATTCCGTCGGTGGCCGTCTACCAGACTGAGGTACCTGCATACGCCGCCCGTTACGGTCTTCGCGGAGTGGAAAACCTCATGTGGAACCACGTGCGCAACATTCACCAGCACGCCTCGCTGACTCTCGCTCCGTCCTCGTTCACCATCGACCAGTTGCACAGTCACGGGGTGGCTCATGTGCGGTTGTGGGCCCGAGGTGTTGATTCGACCCGCTTTGACCCCAGCCACCGTTCGGAAGAATGGCGGGCGCGCATGTCCCCAGAAGGCAAGAAGATCGTTGGTTTTGTGGGGCGTCTGGCAGTTGAGAAGCAGGTCGAGGACTTGGTCCGGCTGGGCAACATTCCCAACGTTCAGTTGGTCGTTGTGGGTGAAGGCCCGCAGCGTGCCCGCTTGCAGCAACTCCTACCTCACGCCGTTTTCACCGGCTTCTTGGGTGGCGCCGCTTTGGCGCAAGCGGTTGCGAGCTTCGACGTCATGGTGTCCCCCGGCGAATTTGAAACGTTCTGTCAGACCATCCAAGAGGCAATGGCAAGTGCCGTGCCCGTGGTTGCCCCCGCTCGAGGTGGGCCACTGGACCTGGTCGACCACTCCCGTACCGGATGGCTGTACACGCCTGGCGATCTCACCGCTATGGAAGATCACGTCCGCGACCTGGTGGGTGACGAAGCTAAGCGTGCTGCGTTCGGAGAAGCGGCTCGCAAGGTGGTTTTGGGACGCACCTGGAAGAGTGTGTGCTCACAGCTGGTGGGTCACTACGCGGCGGCAATCGATTCGCCGGCACCGCAGGTGATTGGCCGATCGCTTATCGGGGCACCTCGTTGGGCGCAGGACCGCGTCAGTTAATCCAGGATCCCGCGGGCCTCGAGCGCCCGCCCGGTATCTTGCGCGTATTTCACGGCGCCGAGCATGACCGGCACCGTGCGCGCGCGGATGTCGTTTTCTAACCCGCGTGCACTGGCGGCATCTTTTGCAGTGTCAGCCAGGTCAGCCAAGTACGCAACGCTCCGGACCGCGATTGCAGCCGCAAGTGCTGGCACCTGTGGGCGCACCCCCACGAACTTCAGTGGCTTCACCAGCATGCTGAAAAGGCCCAACAGAACAGACAGAGGCGTGGACAGCATGAAGATCTGTGCACCCACCACGCACGTGATCATCACCGTGATGATGCGTGCGGCGTTCCACCAATCGCTCAAGAACACATGGAAGACCACCAGCAGCACAAAGATGAGCCACATCCGTCGAATAGGCCCCAGAATCTGCCCCAGGCTCATTCTGGCCGTTAATCCAATGATCACCAGCAGCACGATGAGACCGGCGCTCACAAACGGATTGCGTGCCAGCATCACCACCAGTGTCAGCACCGTCAGTGACGCGAACTTCACACCCACAGGAGTTGCGTGCAACCATCCACGGCGGGGTGAACACACACCCAAAAACTGTTGCCGACGCCTCATGCGACACTAGCCCGGTACTCAGCAACCACCTCGGCCGGGGCGCCCATACCGCACACCTGCCCGCCGTCAATAAACACGCACTCATGCCCGTCCAGCGCAAAATCCAGGTCGTGGGTGGAAAACACCACCTGAACCCCGCGCCGGTCCACCAACTCCCGTAGCGCGCGCCGCAGAAGAAGCGTGTTCTTCAAGTCCAGGAGCGTCGCCGGCTCATCGAGCACCAACACTTCAGGGTCTACCGCCAACACAGTCGCCAAGGCGACCAACTGGCGTTGCCCGCCAGACAGTTCGTAGACGGAACGGCTGGCGAGGTCTTCCACCCCGAGTTCGGCGAGCATAGCCATCGCCGCCGGTTTGCGCTCGGCCTTAGGCAAGTGGCGCAGGGACAACTGCACGTCTTCGACCACCGTGGGCATGACCAGCTGGGCCGCGGGGTCGCTGAAAACGAACCCCACGCGCTTGCGTACGTCTTTGAGGTTCTGGGTGACGCTGAACTCGCCCACGCGAACATCGCCCGAGGTGGGCGTCATGAGACCGTTGATCATCTGGAGGAAGGTGGTCTTCCCCGATCCGTTGGGCCCAATGACTGACGTCATTGAGCTTTTGAGCGTGACCGAGGTGGTGTCGAGGAGGACCCTTTCGGGCCCTCCAACTTCGTCGATCGCCACCCGCGCGGCGTCGAAAGTGATCACCGGCGTACCAGCACAGTTGGGAATGCGCGGTGAATCATGAGCGCAATAGCTCCTGCGAGGATGTTCTTCACCAGGTCACCCGGCCAGAACGGCACATCTGCCAGGAAAGCCGCTTCAAGTGGCACTCCACCGTTGAGGTGAATACCGAAAGCGCCAACAGGCCACACAATGAGGTAACGGGCAACCAGAGCCGCACCGACCAGGGCGAGCCACAGTTTCACACCGGTCAGCTTCTTCACTGAAATCTGGGCCAACAGACCAATGAGACCAGCGAAGAACGGAAAGGAAACGAGGTAGCCTGCGCTGGGTCCGGCGAGAGCACCCAGACCTCCCGAGCCACCAGCGAACACGGGCAACCCAATGAGGCCCAACACGATATACAGGCCAGTTGCCGCAAACCCGCGCCACGCTCCCAAGACCATTCCGGTGACGGCAATCGTGAGGGTCTGCACCGTGATCGGAACACCGACTCCTCCAACGGGAATCGGTGGAATGAGCGCAGACACCCAAATGAGGGCCGCGAAAACGGCAATATATGCAACGTCCATCCCTACGCTGCGCGGTTGTGGTGCACGGCGTGTTTCGGGCGCGGTGGAAGTAGACACGTGATTCTCCTTGTACACAGGTTCACCCACCTTGAGTGAAATCTCACCTAGTGTAACTGAACAGTGTTCAGGAGGTGCAAGTGGGCACTATGCCCTGCTGGCTTACTCCCATTCAATGGTGCCGGGCGGCTTCGACGTGATGTCGAGAACCACGCGGTTGATTTCGTCCACTTCGTTGGTGATGCGGTTGGAAATCGTGGACAGCACATCGTATGGTACGCGAGTCCAGTCGGCCGTCATGGCATCTTCACTGGACACCGGACGCAAAACAACAGGGTGGCCATAGGTACGACCGTCGCCCTGCACACCCACCGAACGCACGTCGGCCAGCAGCACCACGGGACACTGCCAAATTGAGTCATCCAGTCCTGCTCGCGTGAGTTCTTCGCGGGCAATTGCGTCTGCTTCACGGAGCACGTCGAGGCGGTCACGGGTCACTTCACCAATAATCCGGATGCCCAGACCGGGGCCAGGGAACGGCTGACGACCCACAATGACTTCAGGCAAGCCCAATTCGCGTCCGATCGCACGAACTTCGTCTTTAAACAGCGCGCGCAGAGGTTCGACCAGCTTGAACTGGAGGTCTTCAGGCAATCCACCCACATTGTGGTGGCTCTTAATGTTGGCGGTTCCCGAACCACCTCCGGATTCCACCACGTCTGGGTACAGGGTGCCCTGCACCAAGAACTCGATTGGCTCAGCGTCGTTGCGCGACTGGGCAACCAAGTCAGCGGCCGCTGTTTCAAACACACGGATGAACTCGCGCCCAATGATCTTGCGCTTCGTTTCAGGGTCGGTGACGCCTGCCAGTTCGTTTAAGAACTGATCAGCCGCGTCGACCGTAACCAGGCGGACACCAGTTGAGGCCACATAGTCCTGCTCGACCTGTTTGCGTTCGTCTTTGCGCAACAGTCCGTGGTCAACGAAAACACACGTGAGCTGATCGCCCACTGCTTTGTGGACGAGAGCGGCTGCAACTGCGGAGTCGACTCCACCGGACAGCCCGCAGATCACCTGCTTGTCCCCCACCTGCTGGCGGATCAGTTCAACCTGTTCGTCAATGACATTTCCAGCAGTCCATGTAGGTTCAAGCCCAGCGATCGAGTGCAAGAAATTTTCCAGGGTTGCCTGGCCGTATTCGGAGTGGAGTACTTCCGGGTGCCACTGCACGCCGGCGAGCTTGCGCTCAACACATTCGAACGCAGCTACGGGAGCGCCCGGAGTAGACGCAACAACCGTGAAACCTTCAGGAGCTTGGGCCACAGAATCCGAATGTGACATCCATACGGTTTGATTGTCCGGCTGGCCCTTCAGCAACTGGGACGGCTCAGACACGTTCAGTGGAGTTGAGCCGTACTCACGCGACCCCGTGTGGGCAACGTTGCCCCCGAAGTTGTGAGCCATCGACTGGAACCCATAACAGATGCCGAACATGGGCACGCCCAGTTCATACACCTCGGGATCCAAACGGGGCGCCCCTTCCGCGTACACGGAAGACGGCCCGCCAGATAGCACTACGGCAACTGGGTCACGCTGGGCGAACTCTTGAGCGGAAGCAGTGTGCGGAATGATCTCAGAAAACAAGCCAGCTTCACGAACGCGTCGCGCAATCAGCTGGGCGTACTGTGCTCCGAAATCCACCACCAAAACGGGACGTGAAGAAGTGGGAATGGAAGGTTGCATACCGTCATCCTATCGATCGAGTTCCCAGAAGATTAATTCACTGGTGCAATCACAACAGCTTCGTCTAAACGTCGTTCAACCTCGTGGTGAACCTTGCGTTCCCAAATAAACGACATGACAGGCACAACACCAGCCAGAGCCAGCACGAGCATCCGGCGTAGCGACCACTTCATGGAAGAGGTGAGCCACCAACTCGCCACCAGGTAAACCACATAACACCACCCGTGGCAGATCGCGATGGCCGCACCCAGGTTGAAGTTTCCAATGTGAAGCGCTTGGGAAATGTCACCGCCCATCAGCGGAGTCACGATGTACTTGTAGATCATCTCAAGCGTCAGAATCATCAGCATGGTACCCGTAATCAGGGCCATGACACGGTAGAAACGTTCCGCATTACGAGCCGAGGTGTAACGCGCAACCGTAAAAACCTTTTCCGGATCGTGCGAGTTTTCGTCAAACTCGGGTCGTTGGTCTTGCGGATCCTGCACTGTGTGTCCTCTCAGGTTTTGAGCTCAGCGCTCATTTTCCAGGTGCTTCTGACCTGGTTTCTTAACAACAACGAATTGTTGGTTTTTCTCCTGTGTTTGCTGACGATACTCGTCGCGCAAGAGTCGCCACCACATGTAAAACGCGAACCCTGCAAACACTAACCACTCCACCGCATAAAAGGCTGACTGCACGTCTAGACCACCGGATTCTTGCGCATGGAATGTCACGTGTTCGAGTTCGGGCCCCGAGACGTGGGCACGTTGATCCGGTTCGGGGAAAAGGATGGCGCCGTAAGAATACACATCGAAATAGTTGACCAATTGCGCAGTCGAAACCGTATTCACGACCTTGTCTCCAACGGCAGGTTCGGGACCTTCGGTAGGGCCAAGACGGGCAACCAGGGTGTGGTTCCCGGTTGGCGCCTGGGAGTTGCGTGCGGTCTCTTCATCTGAGGTAAAACCACGGATCACAGGGATCGCAACGGGTTTCTTCCCACTCAATCCGCCACCCAGACGCGCCTGGTCGACTGCAAACATGGTGACGACCCAGTATCCACGCTGCCCGCCCTGGTGTCGCCCATCAACCAACACGGTCGTTTCTGGAAGGTATGACCCGCTTACTTCTACCAGGCGATCGGTTTCACGTGAAG
>CABTZC010000012.1 GCA_902489185.1 uncultured Brevibacterium sp.
CCCACCACGGCACGCGATCCGGACTCAGGTGCGGTGAGCGCGCGTATCAAGCCCAAAACAATCGAGACGATGAGAATCGCAATGCACGTCCACAAAATGATCGTCATGATTCCTCTTCCGTCATGTGGCGCTCATTCTTAGGCCCATCTCCGGTTACCACGGCTGCCGACTCTGGGATCTCGCCCGGCGCGCGCCCACGAAGCGTTCGCAAAAGGCGCGACTCCATATCAAACAGCCCTTCTAAAGCGTCTTCTTCAGATTCTGCGAACAAGCAGTGTACAAAAAGCGTAGGAGGTGCCGTAGCTGTTCCAGGTCCCGTGGCAACCACGAGGGTTCCCGGGGTAATCGTGATGGACGAAGCAAACAACGTAATTTCGATGTCCGTCACGCAGCGCATGGGAACTTCGACAATCATCGGTTTCCCGTAGTCCCCGGTTTTGAACAGGTTGAAGATGATATCGAGCGTACCGCTGATAATTTCCTTACCCAGCCACGCAAGATACCCGATTGACCGTAGTGCAATCATCATTTCCCAAGCACCGCCTCCACGTATGGATCAACGTTGAGAAGTGCGTCCGCCGCATCCTGAATAATGGGCATAACGGCTTGCCCACCCACAAACATTGCCACTGACACAGCGATCATAAACGCACCCGGCACCAAAAGCGGCCAGCGTACTCGCACATCCTCGGGAAGATCAGTTGCCGGAGCACGACCTGTCGCCGGGGAGTCTGGGTGGTACTGATCCATGTCGTCGCCCCAAAACGTGTTATTCCACAGTCGCTGTAAGGCAAGCAGCGACACGATCGACGCAACAATCACCGTTATTACCATGATGATTGTCGCGGGTGTCACGTTTTCCATGAGAGCTCGCACCAGTCCCATCTTGCCCCACAGCCCCGAGGTCGGTGGTAGCCCGATGAGCGAGAAGAGCCCAATGATCATGAGCACCGTCGCGACACGTTCACGTCTGATTAAGCCAGACAGCTTCTTAAACGCGCCAGTTCCGTACGTCTGCTCAATAGCACCTATCGTCAGCAGAAGTCCTGACATGGTGACAATGTGGTGCACCATGTAGAAGATACCTGCCGAAACCGCTGCTGACGTCAGCACCGCTACACCGATCAGAATGTGGCCCACACCCGCAGTCATCTGGAACGCAAAGACATTGCGCACTCGGAACTCTCCGAATCCTGAGAACGCTCCCACTGCCACCGTGAGCACCACGATAATCAGTAGCACCGCTTCCCACCTCGGGTGACCACCAAAAACTGAGACGTACACGCGGTAGATTCCGTAGATGGCCACTTTGGAGTGAGTCGATGCGAACAGTGACATCATTCCTGCCGAGGTGTTTGGGTAGGAACGAACGAGCCACCCATGTACCGGCGCAGCACCGGCCTTAATAAGAAGCGATAGAACCACAATGCCAACCGCTAGAGCTGCTTGTGGCGACACGTCTCCGAACCGAGTTTGATCAGCCAGTACGGCAATATTGACCGTTCCGGTTGCGGCGTAAATGAAACCAACACCAATTACCAGAAGTGTGGACGTCAAGAGGTTCACAATCACGAACATGCGCCCCACACCCAAACGACGCCACGTACCTGTCACAGCAATGAGTGCGTAGGACGGAAGAACCATCACCTCGATAAACACGAAAAAGTTAAAGAGATCACCCGTGAGCAGGGCACCGTTAACACCGGTGAGCATCAAAAGAATCAAGGTGGGTACGAACCGGTATTGGTCTTCACCAGTAGTACGCAGGAAGACACAAGAAGCGACTACTGCGAGTGACGTGATCACCAGCATGACAGCCGTAAAAGTGTCGGCGACAAAAGGAATTGCCAACCCGTGTACGTAACCACCAACAGAGTGAGCGATCGTGCGACCTTCGGCGGTTGCGCCGATCAAATACACACCGGCTACACCTGTAGCGAGCGGGACTCCCAGGAGAAAGAACAAGTTGACCGTACGCGAACGTACGAACGTTGTGATTGCCGAGGCAGCAAGAGGGACAACAATAAACAAGAGAAGAAGCGAGCCGTTCACTGCGTGCGCCTTTCTCCAGTTTCTGGGATGCGGTCTTGGTCATCGTCGTGACCCAACACCGCAAGTGCCAACATAAAGATGGTGACCGCAAGCGTAATGACGATTGCCGTGAGCACGAACGCTTGAGGGAGCGGGTCGGCAGCTTCCGGCACTCGGCTTCGTCCAGCAATTGGCTCACCACGCCACGCTGACACGCCAGAAAGCAGAAGTGCAAAATTAGCTGCGTGAGAAATCAGTGCGAGACCAAAAATCGTACGCACCATTGAGCGTTGCAGCATGAGATACACGCCACCAGAAACCAAAACCCCGACCGTGATTGCGATAATCATTCGCCACGCTCCTTAGGTTGGTCTCCGTAGGCAATGTGTTTTGTTCTCAACCCCACACGCTTCTTTTCTGCTGGCTTCTCAGGTTCTAAGAACTCATGTGCCTTTGGTTTATCTCCACGCATCGTCTCGAGCGGACCTCGAAGCTCACCGTAAAGCATTTCGTCGGTCCGTTCACGCGTGCGCTCAATGACGTCGACATCGCGCATCATCATTCCATCCACCAGAACGTCGTCGCCGGCGGGCGTAAATGCTGAGTCGGACGTTCCCAGCAGGTTGAACGAAACCAACAACATACCCACAACAGCCATATACACGCCTACGTCAAACGCCATAGATGTCGTGAAGTGTTGACCGAGGATGTATCCGTGGATCGGTTCAAGGAATGACCCTTTGACAACAAGGCCCACAAGACCCGTCAGGACAGCGACCAAAATGCCACCACCGATGAGCAGGATCGGCAGTCGTGGCGGACCAATCGCACGGTCCTTTGATGTTGACATATACAGCAAACCAGCGATTGCAGAACCGACCAAGGCAGCGATAAAGCCCCCACCTGGTTCGTTGTGTCCGCGCCAGAAGATCAGCAATGAACCGGCGGCCAAGAGCGGACCAACGACTTTCACCATGAGTTGCATAGCAATGACGTTTGGCCAGGCTTCCGTGACCGCTGCAAACGCAGTACTACCACGCGGGCGAATCGCCAACCACGGGCGTCGTGGCATTTCAGGTACGTCCGAAGCCGGGGGGTCAATGTAACGGTCACGCACAGATGACATCACGGCAACGATCGCGATTCCGGCCATCCCCAAAACAGCCAACTCACCTTGTGTATCCAGTGCACGGAATTCCACCAGAATGGTGTTGACAATGTTGTCTCCACCAGAGATCTCGGGAGCGCTTGTCAGGTAGTACATCGCAATGTCGGAACGGGCTCTGCGTCCTGACAGCATCCACACTGCCAAGGCAACCGAACTACCCACAGCGATCGCAAAAACACCACGCATGACCTGCACCTTGACCGAGTACTTCCAGAACGTGCGAGGCAGTTTCTGCAAAATCAACATGAACACGATGATGGTCATGGTTTCCACAAGCAACTGAGTCAGTGTGACGTCAGGTGCTCCCAGGGCCATGATCTGCACCGTGGCCATAATTCCCACCGCAGACAAACCGATAACCGCGGTTAGACGTGAACGTGACAAGCAGACCACGAGCGTTGCAAACGTAATGATGACCAACAGCGCGTAATCAATTGGCCGGTTGAGGTTAGGAACAAAGTTCGGCAAACCAGGGCCGGTGTAAATTGCAATCGCTGAACCGAAAATGACGACGGCCAAGAACCCGAGGTTCATGGCGACGTGCCGGGACGCGCGTTCGCTCGCAACGACGGAGACGAGCACCTTACCCGCCTGTTCAAGACCCGACACGATCCGATCAATCACATCGGCGCCGGAAAACGGAATAGCAGCGCGCTGGAAGAACGCCCAGACCCGCGCACGGTTCAACGCCACCACTACACCACACGCAATGATGATCAGTGAGGCAACAAGCTCAGGAGTGACTCCGTGGAACATCGCCAAGTGAACGTGGTGCGCAACTTCTCCCTGTGCCGCCGAGGTGCCCGCAGCTACCCCTGGTTCGATGACTCCCAGCGCAAAGGCAAGGGGAACCGACAACACGATCGGTAGAGCTGCGAACGTCACCATCACAAAGTCGCTGTGGCCCACTTTCTCAGCATCCACCTCGGGACCGTCGATGAACGCCCCAAACACAATCTTGATGCAGTAGCTGATTGTCAGGACGGAGGCGCCCGCTACCAAGACCAGCGCGAACCAGCCCAGCGCGTGCCCTTCTCCCCCAGCGGAACTCACCGCTGTCAGAAGCATTTCCTTGGACACGAATCCCATGAGCGGCGGAACGCCAGCCATCGACGCGGCACCAATTGCCGTAATCGCGAAACTGACCGGAGCGACCTTGATCAAACGCGGAATCTTGCCGAACGTACGCGTGTGACCCAAGTGGTCAACCACACCAACCATCATGAACAAGCCAGACTTAAACATGGCGTGCGAAATGACGTGAACAAGTCCCGCGGTGAGAGCAAACTCAGTTCCAACGCCCACAGCAGCTACGATCAAACCCAACTGACTCACGGTGGAGTAGGCCATGAGTTTCTTCAGGTCGTTCTGAGTGAGAGCACACCAGCCACCGATCCACGCGGTCACGATCCCAGCGCTCACCAACACAACGTTCCATACCAGGACATCGCTGAACGCGGGGCTAAACCGGAACAGCAGGAAAATACCGGCCTTCACCACCGCTGCGGCGTGCAGATAGGCACTCACCGGAGTGATAGCCGCCATAGCGTCGGGAAGCCACGACTGGAACGGGAACTGCGCCGACTTCGTCATCGCCGCCACGGCAACGAGCAGCGCCATTGCAACAGTGAACCCAGGCTTTTCTTGCCACACGTTAGAGCCCAGCACCTCGCGGATACTGGCGCTACCAACCACACCGTACATGGCCGAAACCGCGACCAAAAGGAGCACTCCACCTATGAACGTCATGAACATGGTGCGCAGGCTGGCGCCTTCAGCCGCACGACCGGAGCGCGCAATCAGCATGAACGACGCGATTGAGGTGATCTCCCAACACACGAAAAGAACAAACAGGTTGTCGGTCAGCACCAGCCCCACCATGGCGAACGTGAACGTGGCCATGAGCAGATAAAACGAATAGTTGGGGCCCCGCGACAAGTACCGTGTGGAATAAAACAACACGAACGCGCCAATCACCAGCGCTATGAGCGTGAAAATTGCTCCCACTCCGTCAACCGCGAAAGCAAGATTCACATCGAAACTGGGCATCCACGCGAGAGACCAGACGGTTTCTTGGGCACTCGGGAACGCTTCACCATCATGAATCGCGGCGGTAGCGGCCGGCATGAACAATGCCGCCGCGCCCAAATACCCCAGGCCCAAAAGCCACCCAGTGGACCTGCCTACAAACCGGCACAGAACCGGCGTGACAAGAATAATCAGAGCTAAGAGTCCCAGAGTTGCGGAAATTGCCACGGAACTCCTTCTGTCACGACCATCACACGACGCTTAAGCGTCCAAACTATGCTACCTATTTGTGGTCTTGACCACCAAAATTGTTCACAAGAAGAAGTGGTTAAGATGCGCAGATCCTGGCGATCACATGCTGCAAATTCCTCACGTGAGCTTCCGGTGACGCCTCAGAAGCCACAAGAGACGCCGCACGCCCGGCCCGGACATACACCTCTGGATTCTGCGCACAAGCAACAATCGTGTCCGCCAAATCCACTGCCATATGCCCCGCACTCGCTACAACGGCGTCCCCGAACTCCGTTGCCAACACCGGGTCACACACCAACGTGGGGCGACCTCGGGCCGCTGATTCCAAAATCACCATAGGCTGATTGTCAAACCCACACGATGTCAGCAAGGTCGCATGAGCATCGTCGATCAAGTCCACTACCCGCTCATGCGGGACAGCGCCACGAAAATGGATAAAAGGGTCGTTCACACCCCGAGGTGCTTCCCCACCTGCCACCGTCAGTTCCACGTGCGCTCCTCGACGGTGAGCCAACCGCACCGCGTCGATAGCCACGTCCAACCGTTTTTCGGGAGCGAACCGGCCTACCCACAGAAGCTTGAGCGGCGTCCCCGGGACCAATGCGCGTTCGCCGGGAACGACCTCGGCGACATTCGAAACCACTTCTACATTTACAAGTCCTGCGCTACGTAAACGCTCGCCTTGATGCGATGACGGCGAAATGACGGCATCTGCCTGCCGCGCCAACGCCAAGGTCATGCCCCGCAATGCGGAATCTAGCGGCCGATTCGCCAACCGCACGCGAGGCTGCTCAAGTCCCGTCACCAGCCGGTGAAAACCACGTGCCACAGGCGCAAACGGCTGGGCGATGAGCGGAGCGCGCCAAAAGAACGTGTGCACGGTATGCAGTGACGGAAGACCCAGCTGGTGCGCCTGCGCAACAGCACTGGCCGCTAGTCCAAACTCCGAATGCACCATGACTGCCTCAACCTTGTGATGTTTGAGAGCCCGGTGCATCCACGCGTGCACAATTGGATTGGCTCGGACAACCGGAAGTCCAAGGCTTCGAATCCCCCGAGGTGGTTCCACCACGGTCACCCCCGGTAGGCGAGTGCGCGGAGCGTCAGGGGCGATCACGACGACAGGAAACTGTCGAGCCCATGCGCGGACCTGCGCCATGAGTGCAGTCTGGGCTCCACCCGTGTAGCGGAGCGAATAGTCGCAGACAACAGCGAGTTTCACGCACACGCTCCTCCGGCGAAACGCCGGAGCATCCATGCATCGCTTCGTTTGACAAAGTGAACGTATTCGCAGTTGTCGAGCACGCCCAAACGCGCAAGGCTAGTTTCAGAAGACAGACCCATCATCAGCTCAGTGGCCCCACGGATAACCGCGCCGTGCGCCACCATTGCAACCACGTCAGCGTCGACGCACGTATCTAAGAGCCGGTGGACGGAGTCGTACACACGCTGTGATGACTCCAGGCGGCTCTCTCCTCCAGGCGGACGCACCTCTGCGCCACTCTTCCACTTAGCCAGGAGATCTGGCCACTGTTGCTCAATTTCGTCGCGGGTGAAGCCTTCCCAGTCACCTACGCTGATTTCGCGCAAGCCTTTATCCAGAGTCACCTGCAATCCCGTGACAGTAGCTAACGCCTGAGCAGTTGAACGGGCGCGTGTTAAGTCCGACGCGAAGATGCGCGTGATGCCACTGTTTTGCAATGTAATTGCGAGGGCATGGGCTTGCTGTTCCCCAGTTTCGTCGAGCGGAATATCAATCTGACCCTGGAACCGGCCTTCTTTGTTAAAAGCTGTACGACCGTGCCGGATGAGATAAAGCTCGCGTGCCATACTGTCCCTTGTGCCTAATCGTCGTGGGCGCTGTCAGTGCCGTTTTCGTTCGCTGAGCTTTCGCTCTGAACCTCAGGAACTGGAATAACTGGGCTGTCTTTCCACAGTCGTTCGAGCCCGTAGAACTCGCGGTCGTCCTCGTTGAAAACGTGGACCACAATGTCGGAGTAGTCCAAGAGAACCCACGTTCCTTCACCTCGGCCTTCCCGATTCTTCGGTTTAAGACCGTGTTCTTTCAGAAGCGTCTCTTCCACCCCATCAACGACGGCATCCACTTGTCGGGCATTTGATGCCGACGCAATCACAAATGCATCTGTAATCACGAGCTGTTCTGACACATCAAGCACGACCACGTCAGTCGCAAGTTTTTGAAGAGCACCTTTAGCGGCACTTCGGGCATACTCGATGGTTTCATCGGTTGCGGGCAAAAGAAAACCTTTCTAAAACAGCATGACCAGGGCAACAACAACAAGAACAATTGCGCACAATCCACCCACACCTAAAACGATGTACGGCAGAACCGAAGAACGCTCCCCCACGAGAATGTCACCGTCTTGATTGGTGACGGAGCGAGCAGACATGGGCTGGACTGCTCCGATTGCGTCGTTGAGAGGCCATTCTTCACGCGTCACTTCAGGATCCTCATCGACCGATTCCAGCGGTCGCGTCACACAGGATGCGGCTCGTGTCCTGGCTTCATCTGATGAAACCGGGTCCTGACTCATGTCAGCCTGAGATGTCTTTGTTGACTTCTGCGAGTTCGTGTTTTCTTTATCTTCTGTGCTGACAACAGGAACTGCACCACTGACGACGCGAATGCCTTCAGTGTTAGGTGGCTTCACGACTGGTGCTTTACGCGAACGCGGAGCGGCTGGCTTGCTTCCGCCGTGTTGTTCCGGAGTTGTTTTCTTCTCTACGGCCTTTTTCTGCTCAGCTGGCTTTTCTACAGGTTTCTTATCAGCTGGCTTCTTCTCAGCCGGTGCTTTCGCCGCCGACTGAGCGACTCCGGGTTGCGTCGTTGGCTTCGCCGGAACTGGTTTCTTGGCTTCTGGCTTTTTCGCTTCTGGTTTCTTGGCTTCCGCAGCCTTAGAGGCCGACTTCGGAGATTCAGGTTTCTTAGGCTCCGGCTTCTTCGCCT
The DNA here is from genome assembly GCA_902489185.1 of uncultured Brevibacterium sp. GTDB lineage: Bacteria > Actinomycetota > Actinomycetes > Actinomycetales > Brevibacteriaceae > Brevibacterium. The sequence continues at coordinate 8,448 of CABTZC010000012.1, forward strand.
CAGGCTTCTTGGTCGCGGTTTTCTGCGCTTCAGGCTTCTTGACCTCAGCCTTTTCAGCTTCGGTCTCCTTGGGAGCGGGAGTAGGCTCCTGTTTTGACTGGCGACGTAGTGTGAGGTCGGGCTCATCGCCTATCGCAGGAGCCTGCCCGTGTTTACGCATCCACGCTTTACGTTCCGCCCGGGACGCGAATTGAGGTGGCTCAGCCGAAACCGGTTCCTTCTCTGCTGGCTTCTGTTCCGACTTCTGCTGGGGCTGCGGTGGCGTTTGAGGTTTAGCAGGCGCCGCAGAAACCTGAGCGGGTTCCTTCGCTACAGGAGCTTGCGACGCTTCTTCTTTCAGCTTCTGGGCATCTGCAGCGCGTTTCTCAGCTTCTTTCCGTTCACGCCTCGACATGTACTGCTCAGCCATTTTCACTCCTGTAAAGATTGTGCTTGTTGATGTACTGCACGACACCGTCAGGTACTAAGTACCACACCGGCATTTCGTTCTCTACGCGGTCACGGCAATCGGTTGACGAAATCGCGAGAGCCGGAATGTGCATGAGACTCAGGCGGTGTTCCGGAAGTCCCTTTCTGGTCAGATCGTGACCTGGCCTGCTCACTCCCACAAAATGCGCAAGGGAAAACAGCTCATCGACGTCTTTCCACGAAAGAATTTGTGCCAAAGCGTCGGCGCCTGTGATGAAGAAAAGTTCCGTTTCGTGCCCATAGACTTGCGCTAGGTCACGCAATGTATCGATCGTGTAGGTAGCACCCGGCCTGTCCACATCCACGCGCGAAACAGTGAACTGAGGATTCGACGCTGTCGCAATGACCGTCATCAGGTAGCGGTGCTCGGCATGCGACACATCACGATCGGACTTCTGCCACGGTCGCCCCGTGGGAACGAATACAACTTCATCTAAATCAAACTTAGCTGCGACTTCGCTAGCGGCAACCAAGTGACCGTGGTGGATAGGGTCGAAGGTTCCACCCATCACACCAACCCTGCGCACAGAATTTGCCATATCAGTGACGGTGGGAAATACCCTTCCACGACAGCGTAATAATGCCGAGTAGCATCAAAATGCTGAACGCAATAACTCCATACCAGATCGGGTGCATTGGCAACTCAACTACTGTTTCATGAGTCTCCTGCGCCAGCATTACCAAAGCAGACGTCACGTCTTCTCCTTCAATAGGTGTTTGTAAGATATTACGGCAGTTATTAGTGTCTCACGAATCTACAATCGAACCTGCCCCGACCCACGCATGATCCATTTAGTTGTGGTGAGTTGCGTAAGTCCCATTGGGCCGCGCGCATGAAGCTTCTGAGTGGAAATTCCGACTTCGGCGCCCAAACCGAACGCGCCACCGTCGGTAAAACGCGTTGAGACGTTGACACCCACCGACGCGGAATCAATCGTCGACACAAAAAGTTCGGCGTTTGACAGGTCGTTCGTCACAATAACGTCGGTGTGTCCCGACGAGTACTCACGAATGTGTTCGATTGCCGCCTCAATGTCTTCAACAACTTTGATCGCAATTTCGAGATCGAGGTACTCCTTACCCCAGTCCTTGCGCGTTGCACGTTGCACCTTGACACCTTCCGGCGCGTATTCTGCGACGGTTGGGTCCCCGTGGATGACGACATTTGCGTCGCTGAGCTCGTCAAGAATGCGTGGAAGCACTCGACGTGCCGCCTTTTCATGGACAAGCAGAGTTTCAAGCGCATTGCATACGCTTGGTCGCTGTGTTTTTGAGTTCACTACCAATTTCGTTGCTGACCGCACAGTAGCCGACGAGTCAATGAACATGTGGACGTTGCCCACACCAGTTTCGATCACAGGCACGGTTGAGTTCATTACAACAGTCTGAATGAGTTCAGACCCACCCCGCGGAATTAACAAATCAACATAGTCGCGCGCGTTCATGAGAACCCGCGCACCCTCACGACCCCATTGGTCAATTCCGTTAATCGAGTTTTCCGGCAGTCCAGCAGTCACCAGCGCTTCTCGCAAAAGACTGATGAGCACTGTATTGGACGATTGCGCCAGCGATCCTCCACGCAGAACACTTGCGTTGCCTGATTTCAGGGCAAGGACCGCGATGTCGACGGTCACGTTAGGGCGAGCTTCGTAAATTGCTCCAATCACACCCATCGGGACGCGCACTTGCGAGAGGTGGATGCCGTTGGGCAATCTGCGACCGTCAACAATTTCACCCACCGGATCAGGTAGTGAGATGACATCGCGCACGGCTTGAGCGATTGAACGGACCCGTTCGTCGGTCAAACGCAAACGGTCAATCAGTCCCTCTGCAGTTCCCTTTTCACGCGCTTTTTCAATGTCCTCGTCATTCGCTGCGAGGATCTGGTCCACATTGTTTTCGAGCGTGAGCGCGATTTGTTCAAGAGCAGCGTGCCGTTCTGCGGTCGAAGAAACGCTGAGAATAGCCGATGCTTCCTTTGCACCTGCCACCACTTTGGTGACAGCGCGAGAAATCTTGGGGTTAACATCCGTAGTCATAGACGTCCTTCATAAGCACTGTCGGTAAGCACCAAGTCGTTCCGGTGCACTACTTCCTTACGATAGTCACTACCATAGCGATCCCCCAAGACCTCAGTCGTTAAACCGTACATGCGCGGAAGCTCTTCAGAGGAAAAATTCGTCATGCCTCGCGCAATAAGATCACCTTGAGGATCCACAATGTCCACTGGGTCGCCAGATTCGAATTCTCCGGTAACGTGAGTGACCCCGGCCGCCAGCAGGCTGGTTCCCCTTTTAAGTACTGCTTTAGCCGCTCCTGCGTCAACCCGAATGGTTCCGTTGGTTGATGCCAAGTGCGCCAGCCACAACATCCGAGTTTGGCGGCGTTTGTGCGTAACGGCGAAGTAGGTTCCCACGTCCTCGCCCCTCAGTGCGGCTGCGCAGTTGTCCGCCGAGGTGACAAGGGTTGGAATGCCCGAGTCCGTCACCATGGTCGCGGCTTGGACTTTGGTACGCATTCCGCCAGTGCCCACGGTCGACCCAGCTCCTCCAATGTCCAGTTTCGCGATTTCGTTTGGGTGAGACACGAAGGCTACTCGTTGCGAGTCCGGGTCTGCGGGGTGAGCCGTGTAGAGCGCATCAACGTCTGTGAGAAGAACCAAAGCATCAGCGTGAGAAAGCTGCGCAACGAGCGCGGAAAGTCGGTCGTTGTCCCCAAATCGAATTTCCGAGGTCGCAACTGCATCGTTTTCGTTCACGATAGGCATGAAGCCTAGTGCAAGCATGCGATCAATGGCACGTTGCGCATTGCGATACTGGGTCCTGCGGATGAGTTCATCTGCGGTAAGGAGTACCTGAGCTGGCACTAGACCGTATTCGGCAAGCACTGAGAAATACGCAGACATGAGAATACCTTGGCCAATCCCAGCCGCCGCCTGCTGCGTAGCAAGGTCTTTGGGGCGTGTAACGGCTTTCATAGGGCCCATGCCTGCCGCTACGGCACCGGAAGACACTAGGATGACTTCCTTTCCGTTCAACCTAAATTCGGCTAAGGTGCGCGCGACCTTTTGTAACGCGTCTGTGTTGAGGCCTGTGGGTGTAGTTAAAGAACTCGATCCGACTTTGACGACAACGCGTGACGCATCGGCGATCGCTTTGCGCGTTCCTTCATATGTGCTCACTCATCACTTCCTTCATTTCGCGCGCGCTTTTCCGCAAGTCGTTCTGCTTCGAGTTCAGCACGCGCTTCTGCCTTTGCATCCATGCGTTCATGGAAGGCAGCTTTACGTTCCTTGCGTGTCGCACGTTGGTCGTCTTCAAGACGCATGTCTGTTCCACGTGCACCTAAAAGTTCCGCACCACCCACCATGGTTGGGTCCCAGTCAAAGACAACCGAGTTGTCTTCCGGCCCGATCACGATCGTGTCTCCCGGATGCGCACCCATAGCGAAGAGTTCTTCTTCGACGCCTAGTCTTTCAAGCCTGTCAGCCAAATAACCGACAGCTTCGTCATTTGAGAAATCTGTCTGGAGCACCCAGCGCTGAGGTTTCGACCCCAACACGCGAAACATCGGACCTTCGGCGGTTTCCTCCCGCACGATGTCAAACCCAGTGTCGTCAACCGCAATAGGCCGTATGATCTGCCGCACAGGAGAGTCTTCGACCTGCGCGCGACGCTCGCGCTCCTCTTTCACTAACTCTGCCATAGCGAAGGAGAGCTCTTTCAAACCCTTATGGCTCACTGCGGACACTTCAAACGTGCGGTATCCGGAAGCCTCGAGTTCTGAACGCACCATGTCTGACATGTCTTGTCCGTCTGGTAAGTCAGTCTTGTTGAGTGCAACCAGCACAGGCCGTTGAGTCAGCGGAAGAAGGTCACCCGACGCATCAACATCTACTTCGTACTCCGCAAGCTCAGCCTCAATCGCGTGCAAATCACCCACAGGGTCCCTGTCCGATTCCCACGTGGCCATATCAATCACATGGACCAAGGCGGCACAGCGTTCGATGTGCCGCAAGAATTCCAAACCCAGACCTCGGCCTTGAGCGGCACCGGGAATGAGACCGGGGACATCCGCGACTGTGAATCGCACGTCACCGGCTTCGACCACACCCAAGTTTGGCTTCAGCGTGGTGAAAGGATAGTCAGCGATCTTGGGACGCGCAGCTGAAAGCGCAGCGATAAGTGAAGATTTACCAGCGGATGGAAAACCGACGAGCGCAATGTCAGCTACCGACTTAATTTCGAGGACAAGTTCGCGTTCTTCACCAGGTTCACCCAAAAGCGCGAAGCCCGGCGCCTTTCGTTTGGTCGAGGCTAGTGCAGCATTGCCTAAGCCACCTCGCCCGCCTCGTGCGGCAATGAACTCCGTTCCGATGCCCATGAGGTCGGCCAGTACCTGACCATCCGTGGTCTTTACTACTGTCCCTTCGGGAACGAGAAGTACCAAGTCCTCGCCGTTAACTCCGTGGCGTAGATCGCCCTTACCTACTCCCCCGTTGTCAGCTTTACGGTGAGGTGAGCGATGATACGGAAGCAACGTTGTGGTCTGATCATCCACACGTAAAACGACGTTACCGCCATCACCGCCGTTAGCACCGTCGGGGCCACCGAGAGGCTTAAACTTTTCGCGTCGTACAGACACACAACCGTGCCCACCATTACCGGCCGTCACATGAAGCGTTACGCGGTCAACAAATTCAATAGCCACGGATCTCCCTTAAGTCACCCAATAAACGCTAATGGGGTGAGCCGTAACGGCTCACCCCACCAGTGTAAATAATTCACTTAGCCAGCAACGATGTTAACGACCTTGCGTCCACCCTTTGCGCCAAACTCAACTGTCCCAGCAGCCAATGCGAACAGAGTGTCGTCGCCACCACGGCCTACGTTGACACCCGGGTGGAATTTAGTTCCACGCTGGCGAACGAGAATTTCGCCTGCGCTGACAACTTGACCACCGTAGCGCTTTACGCCCAGTCGCTTAGCGTTTGAGTCGCGACCGTTCCGGGTCGAGGAGACTCCCTTTTTACTTGCCATTTCTAAACTCTCCTAGCGCTACTTAATACCGGTGATCTTGAGGCGCGTCAGGTCCTGACGGTGACCGATGCGCTTCTTGTATCCAGTCTTGTTCTTGTACTTCTGAATGACGATCTTGGGTCCGCGGTGCTCGCCCACGACTTCAGCAGTCACTGCCATTTTTGCCAGAGCAGAAGGCTCGTGGGTAACGGTTTCACCGTCTACGTGCAGGACTACGTCAAGATCAACAGAGTCACCGATCTCAGCTTTGATCCGATTTACGGTAATAGTGTCGCCAACGCTCACTTTTTCCTGGTGACCGCCGGCACGGACGATGGCATAAACCATGTACGATACCTTCCTTCTCTCAGCGCTCTGGCGAGCGTTCATGTGTCAGCAGACGTTCCTTGGACCACCTGTCCCATTACGAGGAAAATCCAGCCGAGGTGCTAAATGCACCGACGAATTATTCTACTCGCGAAGATCCCGCTGAGCAAGTCAAAGGGGCGGTTAACCTTCCGAAGCTTTTTCTTCGGCAATTCTTTCGTGGTGCCGGATCACCTCGGCAACGATAAAGGCAAGAAACTTCTCTGCAAACTCAGGGTCAAGTTGGGCATCCGCCGCTAAGGCCCGCAGACGCTTCACCTGCTTTTTCTCACGCTCAGGGTCTGCTGGCGGCAACTGCGTTACTGCTTTTAACCGCCCAACCTGTTCAGTGAGTTTGAAACGCTCTGCAAGTACATGAATGAGAGCCGCGTCCAGGTTGTCGATACTCTGGCGTAGGCGTTCGAGTTCAGGGTGAGACGTCATTTCTTTAGTGTAAATCACGCAAAAGGTCCGGAGCATTGTGCAATGCTCCGGACCTTCATGTGCATAAAGACTTACGCGTTACCTTGTTCTTCGCGAATCTCCTGGAGTTCCGCTTCAGACTCAGCACCCAGTTCGTAGAGGGTTCCTGCCTTTCGATCAGCCAGGTACTGCTTCATTTCGCGCAGCACCTCCGGTACCAGCAGGTACAGACCGAAGATGTTGATGAAGCAGCAGATGAACAGCACCGCGTCAGCAAACGCCACGATCGATCCAAACGACGCCAAGCAACCAATCAAGATGAACGCCATAAGAATCAGGCGGAAGAGCGTGTCCGACCAGTTGCGACGACCAAACAGGTAGTGCCACGCCTTTTCACCGTAGTAGGCCCATGTAATCAGCGTTGAGACTGCGAAGAGAACAACCGCGATCGCCAGCAAGATCGGCCACCAGCCGGTAATTGTTGAAAATGCAGCTGAGACAAGTTCAACACCAGCAACAGATCCACCAGCGGCCGCTTCTTCACGAGCCTGTTCATAGACTGTGCCACCGGCGATGATCACGGTCAGTGCGGTCATGAGGCAGACCACCACAGTGTCGATGAACGGTTCCAGCAATGCTACGAAACCTTCTGAAACTGGGCGACGTGTCTTTACAGCTGAGTGAGCGATTGCCGATGAACCAACTCCAGCTTCGTTCGAGAACGCTGCACGCTGGAACCCAACGATCATCACACCGATCACTCCGCCCAGACCACCTTCAGGTGTGAAGGCACCTGCAATGATCTCACCCATCGCAGCAGGGATGTGCGAGAAGTTTCCAAGGATCACAATCAGACACGATCCGACATACAGAAGCGCCATTGCCGGAACAAGCTTGTCAGTAACAGAACCGATGACCTTAATACCACCGATAACAACCAAACCAACCAGACCAGCGAGAACGATACCGGCGAACAGGCCGCCCAAAGGACCGCCCAGAGGGCCTTCAGCACCACCGGCTGCTTCACGCATCTGCGCGAACGCCTGGTTCGACTGGAACATTCCGCCACCAACGATACCGAACAGCAGAATCACAATGGCGAAGATACCGGTAAGCAACTTGGAGACAGGGGAACCGAAACGCTTAAAGGCGACCGGCAGGTACTTAAACGGACCGCCGTGAACCACGCCATCTTCGTCGATTTCGCGGTATTTCACGCCCAAAGTACATTCAACAAACTTCGTGGCCATACCCAAGATACCTGCCACCATCATCCAGAAAGCTGCACCGGGGCCACCGACAGACATTGCAACACCGACACCGGCGATGTTACCCAGACCCACCGTTCCGGAAACTGCAGACGCGAGAGCTTGGAAGTGCGTCACTTCGCCCGGGTCGTCTTTTGACGAGAATTTACCTCGCACGACTTCCAGCGCAACGCCGAACCCACGGAACTGGATGAATCCGGTGATGATCGTAAAGATCGTGGCACCGACAATCAGCCAGACCAGTACGAGCGGGAGGCTACCTCCAGCTACTGGGACTGCGAAGAAAACGATTTTCTCGAGTCCCGTGGCGATGGGTTCAAACCCAGTGTTAATCGCCTCTTCAATTTGATTCGCATTACTCAATGCGTCCACCACCTTAGTGTGAGTTACATCTCACAATAGATTCACGGGTACCTTCGACTTTCGCAACATGAAATGTGGCGTGTGACACACTGTGTTATCGAACCGTTATCTGGGGTGTAACTCTCAACCTGCAAAACAGAAGCCCATCAGCGCGAAATCGCTTCGCACTGACGGGCTGAACTGCAATCTTAACCAGCAGACCTCGAGCTACTCGTCGTCTCCGATGATGAGTACTGGAAGAGCCGGGGTTTCGTCCTTTGGCTTTTGCCCTTGCCCACCTTGAGTTTTCTCAGCCTGAGGCTTCGTGGCAGGACGTTTCTTGGGTTCAGGTTTCTGAATCTTCGTTTCAGTGTCGTCCCCAATCATCACCGTGCCAGGTGCGTGCACAATTGGCTCAGGCTCACGAACTTCAGACTCAACAACTTTGGGCTCTTCGGCTTCCGGCTTCTGTGGCTTCTGCTCGGTGACCGTTTGTTTGTGTGGCTCCGAAACCTGCGTTTCATCTTGCGAATCCGCGCCTTCATCCTGGCGAGAACGCATCGTAGCTGCGGCAATAGCCGTGAGTTCGCTACTCGAAGGCTTAGCCGACTTTTCGTTTGACCGGGAACGTTTCTTCCGTGACTTGTACTGCTTCGAGTTGTCAACTTCGGTTCCTGGAAGAACAAGTCCACGTCCAGACAGGTCTTCACCAGCAGCCACCAGGCTTTCAGCCAAACCAGTTCCAATTCGTTTACGCGTCATCTGGACAAGCCCGAGCGACGTTACCTCTGCCACCTGGTGCTTGGTGCGGTCGCGTCCCAAGCACTCGACCAGTCGACGTACGACGAGGTCGCGATTGGATTCGAGCACCATGTCGATGAAGTCAACAACGATAATGCCCCCGATATCGCGCAAACGAAGCTGGCGAATCACTTCTTCTGCCGCTTCAAGGTTGTTCTTGGTTACGGTCTCTTCGAGGTTGCCCCCGGAGCCTGTGAACTTACCCGTGTTGACGTCAATGACCGTCATGGCTTCGGTACGGTCAATCACTAGCGAACCACCAGAAGGCAGGTTCACTTTGCGCGACAACGCCTTCTCAATTTGTTCGGAGACGCGGAAGTGATCGAAAACGTCGTCTTCACCTGTGTAGCGCTCAACGCGTTCTACTAGGTCTGGAGCAACCGATTCCACATACTCATGGATCGTGTCATAGACACTGTCCCCATCGATGACAAGCTTTGTGAAGTCTTCATTGAAAACATCACGAATGATGCGCACAATCATGTCCGGCTCTGAATACAGCAGTTGAGGAGCCAACACTTTGGTCGAATTCGATTTCTTCTCGATCGTCTGCCAACGCTTGGCCAAACGGTCGATATCGCGTGTGAGTTCTTCTTCGCTCGCACCTTCAGCAGCAGTGCGGACAATGACACCGTTACCCTCTGGCACCGCGTCACCCAGCAGTTTACGCAGACGCTGACGCTCCTTGTCTGGCAACTTACGAGAAATCCCGGTCATGGCGTTGTTGGGTACATACACCAAGAAGCGACCGGGCAGGGAAATCTGGCTGGTCAAACGCGCACCTTTGTGCCCGATCGGATCTTTCGTCACCTGAACGAGAACAGAGTCGCCAGGGTTGAGTGCCACCTCAATCCGGTGAGGCTTTCCATCCATTCCCAAAACGTCCCAGTTCACTTCACCGGCATAGAGAACTGCGTTGCGGCCCTTACCAATGTCGACGAACGCAGCTTCCATGCTCGGAAGTACGTTCTGCACTTTGCCCAAATACACATTGCCAATCAGCGACGCCTGTGCTTTGGCCTCGGAGAGGTAGTGTTCTACCGCAATTCC
>CABTZC010000013.1 GCA_902489185.1 uncultured Brevibacterium sp.
ACGGTCTCGATGCCGCAAACGCTCCTGAAGACGGCGAAGCTGCCAACCTGACCGTCGACCAGATCGCGCAACGCACTGTTGCTGTTGCCGACTCACTCGGTGCCCAAAAATTCTTCTACGCCGGGTGCTCAATCTCTGGGGGAGTAGCCCAGATTCTGGCACTCGACCACGCTGACCGTGTCGAACGCGTAGCGGCGGTCTGCACAGCCCCCAAATTCGGTGAACCTGAATCTTGGCACGACCGAATCGCTACAGTCCGCGAAGACGGTACCCGTTCCCTTCTCCCGGACACGGCAGACCGGTGGTTCGCAGCGGGATTCCTCGACGATGACATCGCGGCCGGTCACATGGTCCTCGAAGACATGGCAACCACCTCGGACCAGGCCTATATTGCATGCTGTGCGGCCCTTGCAACGTACGACATCACCGACCGCGTGAGCAACATCGACGTTCCCATCTTGTACATGGCTGGAGCGCAAGATTACGGCAATGATCCGGACTCCATGCGTGAACTCTCACGTCAAACATCAGAGGGCGCATTCGCGGTCATTCCCGATGCAGCCCACATCGTCATGGTTGAACACCCGGACCTCGTCGCCGATCACTTAGCGTCGTTCATGGGCTCTTGAGAAGGTTTGGGCGCGGTCTTTGACGGTCGCGAGGCCAACTGCAGGCCCACAACACCGGCAATGATCGCTACCAGGCACACGATTGTTCCGGGGCCAAACGGTTCACCTCGGAACGCCGCCCACACCGCGGTTGTTGCCGCTCCAACACCCGACCACACGGCATACGACGTCCCCATGGGAATCGTGCGCATGGCGTAGCTTAAACCGGCAAGGGACGAGCACAGCCCAGTCACGAACCACACCGGGGCACAGGGAAGATCACCTGCCAGGGCGTGCGCCCACACCGCTTCAAGCGCACCGCTGACAATGAGAATGAGCCAACTCATGCCATCACCTGCAGGCCCACAACACCGGCAACCACAAGAAACACACATACCAAACGAAGCAAGGTGGGCTTTTCATGGCCGCGCACAAAAGACACAACAACCGTGGTGACAGCACCGGCACCAATCCACACCGCGTACCCCACACCAACGGGGATTGCGCGCAGTGCCAGTGCAAGACCGCCCATCGACACAACGCCCCCGATCACAAAAATCACGGTTCGGAGCCACAACGTCATGGAACGGCCAGCCAGGGCATATGCCCACACAACTTCAAACATCCCAGAAATTACAAGAATTACCCACGCCAGGCTGAATCACTCCCTGGTTCAAGATTAGGGTTGAGAATGAACGTTTTACAAAGGAGGCCGTATGGAAACGCTCGAACTCAACGACGTGACAGTTCGTTGGATATCCGTGTCAGACATGGAAAACAACGTCTACCTCATTACTTCGAAGAAGACTGACAAGCAGGTGCTCATCGACGCAGCGAATGACACTGCTCAGATCGAAAAGCTTGTGAAGCAACACGGTAACGGCAAGATCGAAGCCGTCCTCACCACCCACAGCCACCCAGACCACATCCAATCTCTGGCTGACATTGCACGTATCTTTGAAGCGCGGACTCTCGCTGGACTGTACGACGTAACGGAAATCGAAAGCCAGACCGGGATCGAAATCGACGAACAGCTTGCCAACGACGACATGATCGAGTTCGACGGTTTCCGGTTGCGTGCGGTCCACCTCAAAGGCCACACCCCAGGTTCGATCGCGTACATCTTGCGTGACTATCCAGGTGAACAGCGCTTCATCTTCAGCGGTGACTCGCTCTTCCCAGGCGGGCCAGGAAAAACCACCAACCCTGAAGACTTCACGCAGCTGATGAACGACCTCGAAACCCGCATTTTTGGACCTTTTGCCGATGACACGGTCGTTCTTCCTGGGCACGGCGCTCGAACTGAACTGGGTACAGAGCGTCCGCACCTGGACGAGTGGCGCCAGCGCGGATGGTGACTCGACTCCAACTGGGAAGCATGCGCTGGACGTGGCTCATCACCAGTGCGGTGGTGGTTGTTGCGGTGGGCTCAATTCTGTGGCAAGAATTTTCCGTCCGAGGTGTCGCCCTGTGCGGTCTGCCGGCCCTGTTTGCGTGTGGCGCGTGGATTTTCTACGGGCGTCCTCACGTAACGTTGACCGACACTGGGGTGCGCGTTACCAACCCAGTGCGGAGCACTCAAGTTGATTCGACCTCGGTCACGTCGGTTGACACCACGTACGGACTGCAACTGCGCTGTTCTGGTAAGAAGATCAATGCGTGGGCGCTTACCGACATGGGATCCAAGAAGGCCCGGGCTGAGCGCGCATCGGGTGTGGCACCAGCACTTCCCGAAATCGAAATGGTCACATCTCACCTCACCAATGTGAGGCAGGGTAAGGAGGAAACTCCGCCACCTCAGGAGAAAGTCGATGTGCTTCCGCTTCTGTTGATAAGCGTTTCGCTCGCGTGGTTTGTGTGGGGGATGACCGCTCTGTAACGAATGACCCGCTCGACAAAACACGTATGGCCCGGAAAAGATCCGGGCCATACGTATTGAGGTGGCTGTTACTCCACGCCAGGGTCGGTATTCGCGAAGTGGCACGCCGTCGCGTGCTTGACGCCGGAGTCTTCGCGGACCTTCAGTTCCGGCACTTCGGTGGCACAGATTTCCTGAGCCTTCCAGCAGCGTGTCCTGAAGCGGCATCCGCTTGGTGGGTTCGCCGGTGAAGGCGGGTCACCTTGCAGAACGATCTGCTTCTTGGTGTCACGTGCATCCGGGTCAGGCACCGGAACAGCAGACAGCAGAGCCTGCGTGTACGGGTGACCAGCATTTTCGTAAATGTCCGTTTCGTCACCGATCTCAGCGAAACGCCCCAGGTACATCACACCCACCCGATCAGAGATGTGGCGGACCACAGAAAGGTCGTGCGCGATGAAGATGTACGCCAGACCCAGCTCCTTTTGGAGCTTGCCCAACAGGTTCATCACCTGTGCCTGAATAGAGACGTCGAGCGCGGAAACCGGTTCGTCACAAATGATGATCTCCGGGTTGAGTGCCAAACCACGGGCGATCCCAATACGCTGACGCTGACCACCCGAGAACTGGTGTGGGTAGCGGTTGATGAGATCTGGGCTCAGTCCCACCAGTTCAAGCAGTTCACGCACGCGATCAGCTCGTTTGTTCTTTGGAACAACATCCGGGTGAATCTCGAGTGGCTCACCCACAATGTCACCCACGGTCATACGCGGGTTGAGCGACGTGTACGGGTCCTGGAACACAATCTGAACGTTTCGGCGCATCCGTTTAAGGCTGGCTCCTGAACGCCCAAAAACTGGTTCACCGCGGTAGAGAACCTCACCAGAAGTGGGCTTCTCTAGCCCCATGAGGAGGCGCGCCATGGTGGATTTTCCACAACCGGACTCACCCACAATACCCAGGGTTTCACCGGGGTACAGGTCGAACGAAACTCCGTCGACGGCTTTCACCGCGCCGTATTTGCGCTTAATGACAGCACCCTTGGTGAGGGGGTAGTGCTTCGTGAGGTCGCGGACCTGCAGAATTGGCTCACTTTGCTGTGCCATTGAAAACCTCCTCAGCTCGGTGACACGTGACGAAGCGTCCCGGAACTATTTCTTGCTTAGTTGGACGTTCAGCTCGGCACTTATCCATTGCGTACGGGCACCGAGGTGCGAACTCACACCCAGAGGGCAACTGCAGAAGGTTAGGAGGTAGCCCCTTGATGGCGGCGAGGTCCTGCCCCTTCATGTCCACGCGGGGGATCGAGGCCAAAAGCCCTTCCGTGTACGGGTGGGCCGGCTGGCGGTAAATATCGTGAACCTCAGCGGATTCGACAATGCGACCGGCGTACATGACCGCGATCTTGTCGGCCACGTCAGCGACGACACCCAAATCGTGCGTAATGAGCACCAGGCCCATACCGCGTTCTTCTTGCAGTTCTTTGAGCAGATCCATGATCTGCGCTTGAACTGTCACATCGAGTGCGGTCGTGGGCTCGTCAGCAATGAGGACATCGGGGTCGAGCGCAATCGACATTGCGATCATGATGCGCTGACGCATACCACCGGAGAACTGGTGTGGATAATCGCCCACACGGTCAGCCGCGGCAGGAATACGCACACGCTTCATCAGCTCGATCGCGCGTTCGCGGGCGTCCTTACGGTTCATGCCCTTGCGCTTGCGCAACACCTCGGAGATCTGCCACCCAACCGGGAACAGCGGGTTGAGCGAGGACAAGGCATCCTGGAACACCATGGCAATGTTCTGCCCGCGGATTTTCCGACGGTCGTCCTTCGACATTTTCAGAACGTCACGCCCGCGGAACAGAACCTCACCGCCCGTCACAAAACCGGGAGGAGTGTCCAGGATTCCCATAATTGCTTGGGCAGTGACAGATTTACCCGAGCCAGACTCACCTAGAACGGCGAGCGTCTCTCCTTCGTCAACCGAATAGTTCACACCGTTGACGGCTTTCACGACACCCTGTTGCGTACGGAACTCAACCGTGAGGTTCCGTACGTCCAAGAGTGGCTGCTTTGCAGAGTCGTTGTTGTCCATTCTTTACCTCGACTTTGGATCGAAAGCGTCGCGCACAATGTCACCGAGCACAATGAACGAGAATACGCACAGGCTCAGAGCACCAGCTGGGAACAGCATCATGTGCGGAGCAACACGCATGTACGACTGTGAGTCCGAAATCATGATTCCCCATGACACGACGTTTCCTTGCAAACCGATACCCAGGAACGACAGGGTGGCTTCGGCCGCGATGTACACACCCAGGTTAATCGTTGCGATCACAATGACCGGACCAATGGCGTTAGGAATCACGTGCTTGAGCATCATGCGCCAGCCAGAAGCACCCAAAGCGCGGGCCGACTGCACGTAGTCCATTTGAGCGACCTGCAAAACCGTGGACCGCATCATACGCATCAGACCTGGCCACCCGAAGAGAGCCAACGCGATGACAACCTTGAGGATCGTGATGAAGTACGGAGTTTGCGGTGTGGTTGGGAAGGACACCAGGACCAAAAGTCCCGCCAGAAGCACAGGAATACCAGCAAAAATTTCACCCAAACGCGAAATGAGCATGTCGGCGAAACTGCGGTAGTAACCGGCGATCGCACCCAACGTCACACCAATAGAGAGAACTCCAATCGAGGTGAGAATTCCCACCAGGATCGAGGCGCGAGCTCCGTGGATCGTACGTGCATACACATCGCAACCACGAACGTCGTAGCCAAAGATTGCCTCCGAGCTTGGTAGTTGCTTCGTGCGGAGAAGCGAACACTCATTGGGGTTCTTCGATGTGAAGAGCTCCGGAACGATTGCCATCACTACGAACAGCAACAAAACGCCTGCGGTGATCCAAAAGAGCGGCCGCTTGAACATGGAGCGGAAAGCATCGCCGGTGAGCGAGGTTGCACGTGGCGCATCGCCACCGTCTGGCTTTACCGGGTCTTGTGTGGGTGCCGTTTCGGCAACTGTCAAACTTTCTGGATTACTCATATCGGATCCTTGGGTCGAGCCATGCGTAAAGAACGTCAACGGCGAGGTTGACCAAGAGGTACACAAGGACGAAGAGGGCAACAACGCTGGTCACAGTTTGTCCTTCGCGTCCGTTAAGCGCACCGAACACCATTCCACCGAGACCTGAAACGTTGAAAATACCTTCGGTGACAATTGCTCCACCTAGAAGCGCACCGAAGTCGGTTCCGAGGAAGGTGACGACTGGCAACATCGAGTTACGGAGAACGTGGACGCCGACAACGCGAGTCTGAGTCAGACCCTTAGCAGTCGCTGCGCGGACATAGTCGGAGCGCATGTTTTCGGCAATGGAGTTACGAACGAGACGCGCAACATATGCAATCGACGCTGAGCCCAAAACAAATCCGGGAAGAATGAGTTCGCTCCATTTGCCTTCTGGCGACGCGGTCGCAGGGAAGATCTGCCACTGCATACCCAAGTAGAGCTGAAGAACACGACCAATAACGAACACCGGAATAGAAATAACGACAAGGGTCGAAACCAAGACCAAGCTGTCGATGAACTTTCCGCGACGCAATCCGGCCCACACACCGGCGGCGATGCCGATGATTGCCTCAAACGCGATTGCAATGATTGTCAAGCGGAAAGTGGTAGGAAACCGGTTCGCAATCTGATCAGTCACATCAATTCCGGAGAATGTGGTTCCAAAGTCTCCGGTGATGAGGTTGAGGAAATACTTTGCGTAACTAATGAGAAGCGGGTCGTCGAGGTTGTATTTGTCCCGCATCATTTGGACGTACGCTTCGGGGCATGCGCGTTCACCGCAACGCCCAACAAAGGGGTCTGATTGCAGACCCCACACCATGAGATAAATAAGAAATGTGGTGCCGATGACCACAGGAATAATTTGTAAAATTCGGCGGATGACATATGCACCCATGAGTTACTCCCAAGAGTTGAACACCCACACAGGCGGGCAATAAGAATCTCTTATTGCCCGCCGTGCGGAGTGTCCATCACGAATAGTGAATGGTTACTACTTCTTGAGCCCTACGGTCGTGAAGTCGATGGTCGACTTCCACGTGACCTGAGGAGCTACAACCTTGTCGGACCAGGCCAAGCGGAGCGTGCCGTACCACAGTGGTGTTACCGGCATGTCTTCGGCAAGGGTTTCCTGAATCTTCTTGAAGGTCTCTTCCTGTCCTGCCTCGTCCTGGCTGAGGACTTCAGAAGCCATCTTGTCAACTTCTGGGTTGGAGTAACCGCTCTTGTTCGAACCGGCGTCAGTGATGTAGTACGCCGTGAGATAGCTCAGAGGTGATGGGAAGTCAGCCTGCCATCCGGAACGGTACATTCCGGTCATTTCCTGAGCGTCGATCTTGTCGAGCATTTCAGCAAATGTTGGGAAGGACTGTGGCTGGCAGTCGATTCCAAGGTTTTCGTTAATCGAGGTGCACACTGCCTCGGTGATTTCCTTGTTACCCGGACCGTCGTTGTTAAATGCGATGGTCAGGGTTCCGTCGAATCCGCCACCTTCTTCAAGGAGCTTCTTAGCTGCTTCAGCGTCGACGTGGCACTTGTCGCCACAGATGTCGTCCTGGAATGGTTCAATTCCTGGAGGAGACCATGCGGTACCCGGGGTGTTTTCACCGTTGGTTACAGCGTCGGTCACTGCCTGGCGGTCGATTGCCATGGAGATTGCCTGGCGAACCTTGGGGTCCTTGAACTTTTCGTCGTACTGAGGGAACGAGTAGCCGTTCCACACCGTCGATGGTGCAAGCTGCCAGCGACCTTCACCCAGGTCGGTCTGCCACTTGTTACCTGCAACTGCGTCCGGCGGGATCGAGTCGACGTAGTCAACGTTTCCGGCTACAACGTCGGCGTATGCAGCACCTGGTTCGGTGTACATCTTGAAGGTGAGCTTGTCCACGTGAGCCTTGGCTTCACCCTGGTAGTCGGTGTTCTTTTCCAGAACGATCCGCTGTTCCTGCTTGTATTCGGTCAGCTTGAACGGACCGTTACCAATAGGCTTCTTGCCATAAGCTTCGTGGTCTTTGAAGAACGATTCAGGAAGCGGCATGTAGGTGCTGTGAACAACCATCGTCTCGAACAGTGAGTTCGAGTTGGTGGTTTCAACGGTGAAGGTCTTGTCGTCGACGACCTTCAGGCCTGCCATGGTGGCTTTCTTGTCCTTGGACTCAGCAACCTTGTCGTAGCCTTTGACGTCGAGGAAGCCGGGACCGAAGAAGGCCTGCTGCTTGGCACCGTTGGCGCCATTTGCTCCCCAGTTCCACGCGTCGACGTAGCTCTTTGCGGTAACAGGTGAACCGTCGTCGAACTTCCAGTCCTTGAGCTTGATGGTGAACTTGGTGTTGTCGTCGTTCGCTTCGATTGATTCGGCGTTTGCCAAACGTGGCTTACCGGTCGATGGGTCAACTTCGGTCAAGCCAACCAGAATCGAGTCGAGGACGTCACCACCGCAGGTTTCTTGAGTGAATCCAGGGATCAGAAGGTCCTGAGGGTTACATCCGGCGAAGGTTACTTCGCCGCCTTCTTGACCTTCATACGTGTCGCTAGCCTTGGTGCCAGAAACCTCTACGGGTGAGCCGCCGCCTTCTTTGCCGCCGCCTCCGTCGCCGCCGCTGCCGCCACATGCAGACAGCAGTAGCGCCGATACACCGAGAGCTGCTCCCAGCGTGGTCAAGCGCTTCTTCATATTGTCTCCTTATCTCTCAGGCTTTTCGCCATGAAGAATCCGTAGGCACTGTGTGAGTGCCGTACTCGCGGGGTGTCACACGCATGTGATTCCCGCCCGGAAGTATCGACAGTCTACGTCAGAAAACTGTGACGCTGTGCACAATGAATTCACAGTTTCGATATTTTGTTACTAATTCGAGATAGTCGCAACTTGCGGATTGCGGATCGTATAATGATCGGTTGGGTGCGAATGTGCGCCTCAACATCGATCAGTTAGGGACCCTATGACCCACACATCACGCCGTGAGGATCGCCGTAACGTTGCCATCGTTGCGCACGTCGACCATGGAAAGACCACATTGGTGAATCAGATGCTCGCACAGACGGGTGTTTTTGGTGACCACGGGGACTACTCTGACCGCGTGATGGATTCCGGTGACCTGGAAAAGGAAAAAGGAATCACGATTCTGGCCAAGAACACCTCGGTGCTGTACAACGGGCCGTCTGCACAGGGCAAGCCCATCATTATTAACGTGGTCGACACCCCCGGGCACGCCGACTTCGGTGGTGAGGTCGAGCGTGGCCTGTCCATGGTGGACGGTGTCGTGTTGCTTGTTGACGCGTCGGAGGGGCCACTGCCGCAAACCCGTTTTGTTTTGCGTAAAGCACTGGCCGCCAAGTTGCCTGTCATCGTGGTGGTCAACAAGACCGACCGCCCCGACGCTCGGATTGACGAAGTCATTGAAGAGACCCAAGACCTGCTTTTGGGACTTGCAAGTGACCTGTCGGATGAAGTGCCAGACCTCGACGTCGACGCTGTTCTCGATTTCCCAACGATTTTCGCCTCAGGTAAGGCCGGTCGAGCATCAACCGAACAGCCGGCCAACGGTGATCTGCCAGACAGCGAAAACCTCGAGCCACTGTTCAAAACCATCCTTGAACACATTCCCGCCCCTGCGTACAACGACGACGGTGTTCTGCAAGCACACGTGACGAACCTGGATGCGTCACCGTTCCTGGGACGTCTGGCCCTCTTGCGTATCTACGGTGGAACGCTGAAGAAGGGTGCCCAGGTAGGTTGGGTACACAACGACGGCACGGTTACAACCGCCAAAATCTCGGAACTCTTAGAGACTCAGGGTCTCGAACGGTTCCCTGCATCGGAAGCCTCTGCGGGTGACATCATCGCTATCGCAGGTATTCCCGACATCATGATTGGTGACACGATCACAGATGTGGAAGACCCGCGCCCCATGCCACCCATTACGGTGGATGAACCGGCGATCTCCATGACGATCGGTATCAACACGTCGCCACTTGCTGGGCGTGAAAAGAACACCAAGGTGACTGCCCGTCAGGTGAAGGACCGCCTGGACCAGGAACTGGTGGGTAACGTGAGCCTGCGTGTTCTCCCCACGGACCGCCCCGACGCATGGGAAGTTCAGGGGCGTGGTGAACTGGCTCTGGCGATCTTGGTTGAGCAGATGCGCCGTGAAGGTTTTGAGCTCACGGTGGGTAAGCCTCAAGTGGTGACCCGTGAGATCGACGGCGTTTTGTCTGAGCCTATGGAACACATGACCATCGACGTTCCAGAAGAGCACCTGGGCGCTGTGACGCAGCTGATGGCGGCACGTAAGGGCTCCATGGAGACGATGAACAACCAGGGGACTGGCTGGGTTCGCATGGAGTTCCGGGTGCCTGCCCGAGGTCTCATCGGCTTCCGTCCCCGCTTCCTCACCGAAACGCGGGGAACTGGAATCGCAAACTCCATTTCCGACGGCTACGCTCCGTGGGCTGGTGAGATTGAATTCCGTACGTCAGGGTCGCTCGTTGCTGACCGTGCTGGTGCGGTGACGCCGTACGCCATGATCAACCTGCAGGAACGTGGAACGTTCTTCGTAGAACCCACCTCCGAGGTGTATGAGGGTCAGATTGTGGGTGAGAACTCCCGCGCGGACGACATGGACGTCAACATCACAAAGGAAAAGAAGCTCACCAACATGCGTTCGGCCACGGCCGACTCGTTCGAAAACTTGGTGCCACCTCGCAAGCTCACGCTTGAGGAGAGCCTGGAGTTTGCCAACGACGACGAGTGTGTCGAAGTCACGCCGTCGATCGTGCGTATCCGCAAAGTCATCCTCGATCAGAAGGAACGTCAGAAGGCCGCGAACCAAAAGCGTCGCCAAAACTCATGACCACTGTTCTCTTTATCCACGCTCACCCCGACGACGAGTCGATCATGACGGGTGGCACCATGGCTTCGCTTGCGGCCCGAGGTGCCTCCGTAGTGCTCGTGACCGCTACCCGGGGTGAGGGTGGGGAAGTGATCGGTGAAACCTACGCCCACCTGTTTGGCGACCGCCACGGGCTGGCTGAGCACAGGGAACACGAACTCGCAGAAGCGACCTCGGCGCTGGGGGTGTCTGACTCGTACTTCTTAGGCGAGGAGCGGACTGTCGCTGGGACGGGACTGTCACCTCGGCGGTTTGAGGATTCCGGAATGGAGTGGGGAGCCGACGGGCACGCGGTTGCGCCTGCACACATGCCCCCCGAGGCGCTGTGCAGTGCCACCGTTGCCGAGGTCGCGGATTATGTGGGTGCGGCCATCCGCGCCGTGCGCCCGGACTTGGTTGTGACGTATGGTCCGGGTGGCGGTTATGGCCACCCGGACCATGTGCGCTGTCACGAAGCCACACACGAAGCGTTGCAGCGTTTGGGGGCTGGCGCGCCACCTGTCGTACATACCGAAGTGCCTGCCCAAGTTTCCGCTGACGCGTTCGATCCGCAGGCCCCAGGTTTTGACCTCACGGGGTTCAGCGCGGCCAAGAACGTTCCGACTGTCGCGGCGGCGTACCCCGTTGCGGTGGAACAGGACGTGTCGGAATTCTTGGGGGCCAAAGCGATGGCGATGGCCGCGCACGCCACCCAGATCACGGTTGCCGGTGAGTTTTTCGCGCTCAGCAACGACGTGGGCCAGAGGATTCTAGACACAGAACATTTCACCGTCCCGGATTACTCGGGGCCCGTTGTGCATGACCTGTTGGAGTATGCGCAGGAGCACCGTCGTGAGATTCCTGCGGAATCCGGGTCTGCCGAGGTGGCGGGCACTCACGGCGGGATCAGTGGGGCGCACGAAGGTGCGAGTGCAGGCGCGTCGCAGGAAGTGCCAGAAGACTCCGGACGCAAGTCCGTTGGTCGCTGGGTCGCCGACACGCTCCACACCGTGTTGGTGGCTGTGCTTGTGTGCGTGTTGGGCACCCTGCAACACCTCAACGCGAGTGCACTCAACCTCAACGGTCAAGCGGTCATTGTCCCGTGGGGTCTTGCCCTTGCTGTGGCTATGCTGATCGCTAGCACTTGGCACATTGCAGTGTCCCACCGTTCGACCCTTTTGGTAGTGGTTCACGGTGTGGTCATCTCCATTGGAAGCTTCATTCTGGGACAGCGTGGATTCTTACCTGGACAGGATCTTCTTATAACGAATTTCTATCGGTCCGTAGTGTGGCTCTTTGCGCCTATGGTGATTGCTGGGATTATGGCATTTACACTGCCGTCGTTAAAGTCTCAACCACCGGTTGTGCGCAAGGAGAAGAATGAAACGGGTAGCTAAGTTTGTAGGCATTGGAGTGTGTGGCCTCGCGCTCATCTACCTCGTTGTCGCCTTCTTGACCTCCCGGGCAGCACTTGCCGGAACCAGCGTTGCAGGTGTTGACGTCGCAGGAAAATCGGTTGACGAGATCCCGGGCGTGCTGGAAGAAGCGCTCAAGGACAAGGCTGGCGAAGACATCGCAATCAAGGTCGAATCCGGAAATGGGGACACCACGGTGTCGCCCGAGGATGCGGGAGTAGGCGTTGACTATAAAGCCAGCGCGCAGAAGGTCGCTGGTTTCACTCTCAACCCCGTCACACTTTACGAACGGTTTAACAATCGCACTGACCAACCCCCAGAGCTGAAGGTCGACGACTCACGGTTGACGACCTCGGCGGGGGCGGTTGCTAAAAACCTCGAAAAGGAACCAGAAAGCGCAACGCTCGCCTTTGAAAAGAAGTCGGTGAAGCTCACCCCGTCAAAAGACGGGACGAAGGTTGCCCCTGAACTAGTGGTGCAGGGCATCCGTGAACAGTGGCTCGTGGAAGACGCTGTGACGGTCAAAGACGAGGTGAATAAACCCGATTTCACCACTGAAGACGCTGAAAAGGTCAAGCGTGAAGTCGCCGAACCTGCCCTGAAAGACGATGTCACTTTGAACGTCGAAGGAGACGTCGAAGAAGGCAAAGAGCTCACGGTGACCCCCGAGGCGATCGCTAAACACGGGTCGTTTGATAAGTCCGGCACACTCGTTTTTGACAAGAGGTTCAGGACCACAGTCATGAACGACAACCCGGATGTGGGTGAAGCGGGGCGTGATGCGTCATTTGAGTTTGTGGACGGTAAACCCAAGGTTGTGCCGTCCCGTGATGGCGTGTCAGTGAACAAGGGTGAGCTCGCGGATGCTGTTCGTGACGCAATCGGTGCGGACGACCGCTCCGCGGCAATTACGTTAGGGGCGGAACCAGCGGACTTCTCGACCGAGGACGCAGAAAAACTCGACCTGTCCGACACCATCTCAGACTTCGCAACACCGTACGCTTCAAGTCCCGGACGCGACACCAACCTGAAGGTGGCAACGCGGGTAGTCTCGGGCACGGTTCTGCAACCCGGGGAACAGTTCAGCCTCAACAAGACGCTGGGACCGCGGACCGCCTCGGCCGGATACAAACCAGCCGGCGTGATCTCTGGTGGGCAGATGAAACAGGACTACGGCGGGGGAGTCTCCCAGGTGTCCACCACGCTGTTCAACGCCGCGTTCTTTGCTGGTTTTGATTTGGATGAGCACAAGGCTCACTCGCGCTACATTTCGCGATACCCAGAAGGACGCGAAACTACGCTGGACTACAAGTCGATTGACCTGAAATTCACCAACAACACGGACAAGCCGGTGGTGTTGGACATGTACCTTGAGGGTGGAGAAGTTCACGCGCGAATTTTGGGTGTCAAGACGGTTGATGTCGAGGCGGATGCTTCGAGCCGGTTCGCATACACGTCACCGTCGACCATCAAGGGTTCGGGAGGTTCGTGTACGCCGCAGGCGCCGCGCCAGGGCTGGTCGATTAAGATCTTCCGCACCATCAAGGAACACGGCAGTGGCAAGGTCATCAAGAAGGATGACTTTGTGACGGTGTACAACCCAGTTCACCGCGTGACGTGTTCTTAAGAAGCTGACCTGTCCGTGGGCGCCTGACTGTGTGGTGCGTTCTGTAGCGAATGTTGTAGCGCATGTTGCCGGCTTGGCACGTGAGTTCGGCGTCCTGGGGCGGTCCTCACCGTAGTGTTTGATGTGGGACAAACGCGCCCCGGCCGGCACAGGGTCGGGGACACATCAGGGACAAGGTTGCGGAGCGCTCATGGACAAGAAACGTGTGCACAGGATTGGCATTGTGTGTTGCCTCCTGGTTGTGGCGTATGTAGTTATTGCGTTCTTCTTGACGCGTCACGCGCTGGACGGCACGCGCGTTGTTTCTCGTGATGTAGGCGGGATGAGCTACGACGAGGTTGTGCAGACAGTAGATCAGAACGCCGGCGACGATTCGTTTACGGTGTTCGCGGACGGAGACTATGGTGATACAAGGGTCTCAGCTGAGGACTTGGGGATCACTGTCGATGCGGATGCCACTGCGCGGCAGGTCACAGGCTTCACGCTCAATCCGGTGACAATCGTCAAGCGGATCAAGGCCACATACGACGAAGGCAATGTAGCTCTGATTAAGCGCATTGACGACGAGAAGTTAGCGCAAACGTCTGACCGCATAGCCCATGAGTTAAGTCGCGAAACGATTAACGCTACGGTGTATTTCACTCCTCGCGGCGTTCATTCATCTGATAATTCTGAAGATGGGTTGGAAGTGGATTCTGACGAGGTGAAAAAAGCAATCCTGGAAGCTCACGCAGAAGGGTCGAGCACTCTCAGAGTGCCCACAAAAATGATCAACGCAGACGTTAGCGATGCGGAAGCGTCAGCGCGTGCCTACGAAATTGATCAAGACTTGGGCGACAAAGATGTTGTGCTTGATGCCGGTGGCGGGAAGAAGCTCCGTATTCCTGTTGAGCTCATTCGCCGGTACGGCTACTTCAACGACAAGCTCGAGCTGTGCTTCCGCGATGAAGAGTTCCGCAACGCTGTCATGGACGAAAACCCTGGCATTGGCGACCACATCGTGAATGCGCGCTTCGAGTTTCCGGATGGAAAACCTACTGTGAAACCCGCGCAGGACGGTGTGAGCGTTGACTCTACCGAGCTCACACGTGCGGTGCGGGAAGCGATTTCGTCGCCGGACAACACAGCCTCCGTTGGAGTAGGCGACCAAAGGGCTCAGTTCAGCACCAAGGATGCTGAAGCGATGGAGTTCCCAGACGTGATTTCGCAGTTCGCAACAGACAACCCGCAGAACGAGGAACGCAATGCACGGCTTGAGCATGTGGCAAAGAAGATATCAGGCACGGTTGTTAAGCCGGGTGAAACGTTCGACTTCAACGCGGCGGTGGGGCCCTATTGGGCGGAACCGGGGTACGAACCCTTCCCTGAACCAACGGTTCTGGGTGGCGTAGAGGATGACTCGCGAAGTGGCCCACACTCACAACTTGCGACAACCCTGTTTAACGCTGCGCTAGAAGCAGGGCTCGAGATCCGCGAACAGCATGGAGGAGCACAGCGCCCGTCCGTGTACCCGGATGGCCGAGATGTCATCGTTAACACGCGAACCAACTTTGTTTTCGCAAACACAACTGACAAACCCATCGTGATCGAGTCATTTGTGAATGACAACAAGACACACGTCAAAATCCACGGCACCAAACAGTTCGACGTGGAGCTATCCACGACAGACCGGTGGAATGTGACAGCGGGACTTCCGCCCAAGGAACAATCAGGCAGTCGGTGCGTGTCCTATCCGTCGCTCGACGGCGGGTCCGTCCTTACCTACCGAGTCATCAAGGACCGCACAAAAGATCAACCAGCCGTACGCGATACGTTCTACCGAGAGTACTCAGAACAACAAGGGCAAACCTGTTCTGGTAAATCGTGACCGGGACAGCTCACTGACCCCGGGGCTACCTCACTCGCTCGCCGGCTGCGCCATCCACACGCGGTGGTGTTCGCTCATGCCACATGAGTGGGCAAAGTCGGAGCGCTCGCGGTCGGGAGCTTCGTACATGAGCGACCGGACACCTCGGGCTTGGGCAAGCCGCGCAGCCGCCGTGACAAGCGCGCTACCAACCCCCGCGCGCCGCGAGTCCGGGTGAACGACTAGGTGAGAAAGAACGGCCCACTTCATCGCGAACGCAACGCGCGCCACACCCACCATGGTCTGTGTACCGTCCGGGCCAGCCGCAATGGCCGAAAGTATCCGGTACTGGGGTGCGCTTGCAATCAGGTGGCTGTACTCCTCGCGCGCCGATTCTTCGATACCCCACACCGCGTAGTGCAGGGGAGCGGGAGTGTCGGATTCGACGATTTCGCCATCCGGTTCACGCAATTGAGCGAGTTCCGCGGTGGGCGCGGTAAACGTGATCACAGGATCTGACGGGACGAATCCTTCGCCACGCAAAAGTGGGGCAACCTGCTGGCTTGCGGGGCTGAGCTCATTGGAGTGGGCCTGGGTGTGAATGAGGATGTGTGGCGTGCTGCCTCGTTCTTTGAGCCAGTCGATGGAGAGGGAAAGTGCCTCCAGGGCTGGCATGCCGGGGTCGCTGATGGGGAGGGCGCTGTTGGCTGCCGCCGAGGTGTTAGGTGCTGACCGCAAAAGCCACCCTGAGAGCACTTTGGGATCCTCTCCGCGTAGTTCGGACGCGAGGTTGTCGGCATGTAG
The DNA here is from genome assembly GCA_902489185.1 of uncultured Brevibacterium sp. Lineage (GTDB taxonomy): Bacteria > Actinomycetota > Actinomycetes > Actinomycetales > Brevibacteriaceae > Brevibacterium. The sequence goes on from CABTZC010000013.1 coordinate 16,099, forward strand.
CCACGCGATTTCCCGAGGAGACCACGTTGCGGCGGCGACTTTGCGCAGGTCTTCAGCGCTTACGATTTCGTGGAGTTTGCCTGGGCGAGTGGGGGCAGGCGGGATCTCGTGCCCGGTTTCGATTGCATCTTTGGGGACGTCAACGGGCCCGCGCTTGGTAGCGATGCGGAGGTGCGTTGGTGTGGTTTCGAGGACCTCACCCAGAGCGTCGGTTAAAGAGCCGTTGTCTGTGTATCTCACAACAACACGTGTGCCGGGTGAAAACATGGAGGCCCTTTCAAGTGTGGAAAAGTACGTGCGTAGGAGTAACCTTATTAAGTATCCGTACAACCAGGAGGTATCCGTGACGTACATAATCGCGCAGCCGTGTGTCGATCTCAAGGACAAGGCATGCGTCGATGAGTGCCCCGTGGACTGTATTTATGAAGGTGCTCGCTCACTTTACATTCACCCTGACGAATGTGTGGACTGCGGTGCGTGCGAACCCGTGTGTCCGGTTGAAGCTATCTACTACGAAGACGACGTTCCTGAACAGTGGGCCGATTACTACAAGGCCAATGTGGAGTTCTTCGATGAAATCGGATCGCCAGGTGGAGCTGCCGGTGTAGGTAACACCGGAACCGACCATCCCATCATCGCGGCTCTTCCACCCCAGCAGTAGCATGAACTTCGCTCAGTACGGTCGCCACCTCGAAGCGTACCCGTGGGACAAACTCGCGCCTCTTAAGGCAAAAGCAGAAAAACGTGGCCTGTGTGACTTATCGATTGGAACACCGGTCGATCCCACACCGCAGGTGGTTCAGGACGCCCTTTCAGCAGGGGCCGATTCGCACGGATATCCCACAACAGCCGGCACGCCAGAGTTGCGTGAAGCAATCGCGGGCTGGTACTCCCGGTCGCGCGGGGTAGACGTTACGCCTGATGCGATTTTGCCAACTGTTGGGTCAAAAGAATTGGTTGCGTGGTTGCCCACACTGTTGGGTTTGAAGGAGCTCGGTCTGGGTGTTGCTGGCCCGGCGCTTGCGTACCCCACGTACCGTATGGGCGCCACGATTGCAGGTGTGGAGTTCCGTCAGCTCGATGCACATGAGATCGCTGAGGGGGCTTCGCTGGAGGGTGTTGGCTTGGTGTGGCTCAACTCGCCGGCAAACCCCACAGGACGTGTGCTCGATGCGCAAACGCTCCGTAAGGTTGTTGAGGCTGCCCGGGAGGCGGGCGTTGTTGTTGCGAGCGACGAATGTTACGCGTTGCTGAATTGGGAGGCCCAGGCGCCGTCGATCCTTGACCCTGCGGTTGCGGGGGAGGACCACACTGGATTGCTCAGTGTGTATTCGCTGTC